>NZ_JACGAU010000032.1:0-13952 GCF_020137595.1 Campylobacter sp. RM12640 | reverse complement strand
TTGCAGGGGCATTATAAATAAACAATATTAAGGAGAGCTTAATGGATATGCAGTTTGGCTTAGGGCTAAAGTTAGCCTTAGGCGGATTTGATAAGCTAAAAACACAGCAAGAAAGATTAGAAAAGCTAGGCAAAATTGCAAAGCTTAGCACTGATAAAATGAATAATCTAACAAAAAGCATAAATAAGCTTAATAATTTAGATATAAAAGCTGGACTTGCTAAAGAAAAACTACAAGCCTTTAAAGATGATTTAACTAAAAACATAGCTAAGGCTGGAGCATTAGCCGTGCCTGTTAAATTAGCCGGTGATTATGAAAGTGCATTAGCTGATTTTAATAATGCCGCTAAGCTTGATAATGCAGGGCTAAAAGATATGAATGAATATTTTTTAAGTTTAAGTAATAAGGTAAATATTTCTAGTGCTGAACTTGCAAATCTAGGGCAAAACATAGCAAAAATGGGTGTTCCTAAAAACGATTTAAAAGAGTATTTAAACACAGCATCTAAGCTTCAAATGGCTTTAAGCTTTAGCACAGATGAGACAAACGAAATGCTAAGCACTCTAAATACTCATTTTAAGCTAAATAGTAAAGATGCGTTAAATTTCGGAGATGAAATATTTACACTTAGTAATAAATTTAGTGCAAGTGCTAAAAGCATAGCACAGCTAACAAGTAAAATAAGTGCAAATGCAAAAATGTTTGGGCTTAGTGCGAATGAAAGTGCCGTTTTAAGTGCAGCATTTTTGCAAGTTGCAAAAGATGAAGGACAAGCAGAAAACTCTATAAATAGCTTAAATGAAAAGCTTATGAATATCACAAGTCTTGGCGATAATGTAAAGCAAAGCTTGGCAAACTTGGGTATGGATGCACAGCAGATAGAAATCGGTATGAAAATAGACCCAAAAGCTACACTTGATTTATTTTTCAATAGATTAAAAATTACTAAAAAAGCTAATGAAAAACAATATAACGAGCTTTTAGTTTCTATGTTTGGCGGGAATGCTAGTATTATGAATGCTTTTGTTGAAAATTTAGACAAATACAACGAAGCAACGGCAAATATAGGTAAAAATAAAGGGGCTTTAGATGATGAAGCTAAGGCTATTAAAGAGCTTTTTAATACCCGTGTGGGTGTATTTACAAATCAGCTAAAAACTTTAAGTATTCAAATAGGCAATGTGTTTTTACCTATTGTTAGCAGCGTAATTGATAAGCTTAGCAGTGTTTTAAGCTTTACTAGCGATATGATGAGCAAGTATCCAACGCTAACTAAAGTCGTTGTTGGCACAGCAGGAGCTTTTATGAGCTTACAAGTTGTACTTAGCACAGCACGTGCTGCATCAGCACTACTAACACTTAGCAAGGTAAATATGGCTAAAAATATGATATATGCTAAAAATGTAGCGATGATTTTAGGTGGTGTGCTTAAAAAGAATTTGTGGCTTAGTCTTGTTGGTGCTGAAGTAAGATTTAGAAAAGCAGCAATTTCTAGTATAGCATTTAGTAAAAGCCTAATCACTTCAAGCATTAGCAAAAGTAAATCAGCACTTATGGGTTTGGCTAGTTTGCTTGGTGGTGGGCTAAGCAAAGCCTTTAAATTTGGTGCAGCTGCTGTTAGAGTGTTTAACCTTGCTCTTGCAAGTAATCCTATCGGCTTAATCGCTGTTGCAATTACTAGCCTTGGAGTTTTGATTTATTCAAACTGGGATAGGATTAAATCTTGGACTAAGAGTTTATGTAGCTTTTTAGCTCGTGTATTTGCTAAACCTATTGAGAGTATTAAAGGGCTTTTTGGTGGGCTTTGGAGTGGTGTAAAATCATTATTTAATACTTGGCTTGATAATTTTAAGCGTGGTGTTAGTATTGTTAGTGAGTTTTTTAGTTCTCCTATTGAAAGTATTAAAAGCTTATTTAGTGGGCTTTGGGATAGTATTTGCAATAGTTTTAGTGCATTTACAAATATTTTTAGCGTTGGTGCAAAATCTTTAGGTGAGTTTTTCTCGTCGCCAATTGAGTTTATTAAGAGCAAATTTAGTGCGATATTTGATTGGATAGCTTCAAAATTTGCTTGGATTACTGATACTTTTAGCTCTATTACTGATTTTTTTGGCTTTGGTGATGAAAAAGAAAGCAAAAAAACACCACAAGTAATAAGTAGTAAAGAAATTGAACAACTCAACACTGCCGTAATGAGTGCAAAAAGTGAGATTAAACAAGATTTTACTATTAATCTTAGTTTTGGAGAGATAAAAATAGCTACAAATAATGGCAATTTTGATTTAAATGCACTAACTGCACAAATAACACAAGCAGTTACAAAAGCAATAGATAAAGCAAACGCAAACGCACAAAATAGAAGCATTGTAGGAGGTTAAAAATGGTTTTTGCTTTAGGAGATTTTACATTTAATGAGCGTCATAATGAAAGCGTAACTAAAACAACTGATTACGCTTTAGGCTTTAATGATAGAATAAACAACTATCCAGCATTTTTTAAAAACGTAAAAACAAAAGTTGATTTAGAAATCAAAGGACACACAATTCCACGCGTAGATGGACTAAAAACACTTGATTTATTAAAGCAAATCGCAGAGAGTAACGAGCCACAGAGTTTAACAAATAGCTTAGGTGAGTATTTTGGTTTGTTTGTTGTAGTTGATATAGTTGAAGAAACGGCTAATTACTTGCCAAGTGGGGCGTTTTTATCTCAAAATTTTACAATTAAACTTAAAAAGGTTGGTGAATGATAGTAATAGCAAGTGATAACGATAGATTAGATTATTTAGTATATAAGCATTTAAAAAGCCTTGATAATTTTAGCTTAGTGCTTGAATTAAACCCACATTTAATCACAAAAACTCATTTAGATGCAGGGGATAAGGTATATTTACCAGATATTGCACCAAATATAAAACAAGAAAGTAAGAGCAAAACGCTATGGTAGGCACATTCAAGCTAATTGCAAATGATAAAGATATAACACAAACTATACAAGATAATTTAATAAGTCTTGAATTTAGTGATAAGGTAGGAGTTCAAAGCGATGAGATGAGTTTTGTAGTAAATGGTATATTTGTGCGTCCTGCTTTTAGTGATGAGTTAAAATTAAGCTTAGGTTATATTGTAAATGAAGAGCTAAAGCTTTTTGAATGCGGGACATTTAGTATAAGTGAATGTACTATTGATTATATAAATAATACAACTGAAGTAAGAGCTACAGCTGTTAATTTTAGTTCATCAGTTAAAATAAAACACTCAAAAACCTTTGCAAATACAAATTTAGGAGCAATTGCAGGAGTTATTGCAAATCGTAATAATCTAAGTGCAAAAGTGCAAAACGCAGCCTACAATGTAAAAATAAATCATATTTTACAAGATAATTCAAGCGATATAGAGTTTATTTATAATCTTGCTTACAAGCACGGCTTTATCTGTGCTATTAAAAATAATTGCTTAATTCTTACTGCAAAAGGTGCTGAAATGAACGGCTATAAAGTAATAGCTAGTAAAAAAGAAAGCAAAAATGAAGATTTACCAAGCTTTAAGCTTAAAATTAGTGATTGTTTTGCTTTAAGCATCACTGAAAATAATCGCATAAAATACGACGCTTGTGAAATCACAAGTCATAATACAAATAGCGCAACACTTACAAGAGTAAAAATCGGTGATGGCAATAATGTTTATAAGATAAAAGAAAGTGCAAACAAAAGCGAAGCAGAGCTTAAAAGCATAGCTACAGCAAGGCTAAGCGAACTTAACAAGGGTGGTGTAAAAGGCTCTTTAATTTGTGCTGGGCAACAAATATCAGCTGGTGGGTATTTAGAGATTGAAAACATCGGAATATTTAGTATAACAAGCGTAAATCATACTCTAAGTAGTGATGTTTATAGTTTAAATGTGGAGTTTGAAGCGTGAATAAAGAATTTGATGAATTAACAGGCATTTTAAAAGATTTAGCAAATCTTCAAGGTAGTGAGCTTTTAACTCGTGCAAATAGCAATATGGCTTCAACACTACTTAAAGATATAGAAGATTGTTTTGAAAATGAAAGTGATGCAAAAGGCAATAAATGGGCTAAAAGAAAAGATAAAAAAGACCATAAGTTGCTTTTTAATACAGGGGATTTAGGCAATCATTGGGACACTAAAGCGGATAATAAAGGCTTTTTTGTCTTTAATAATCGTGGTAAGTCTAAAAGTGGTTTTTCTTATGGGCTTTCTCATCAGTTTGGCTCTAAAAATGGCATTCCTGCACGTCCATTTTTGCCGATAAAAGGAGAAACCATACAAAACGCAGAGCTAAACGATGAAATAAAAGAAAAGCTTTTAAAAGAGCTTGAAAACACAATAAAAAGGGCTTTAAAGATTAGCAAATAGCCCTAAATCACTTGGTCTATGCTCTTTAGTTAGTGCATAAACACGACTTGTGCTTAAATCAAACTCTCTACTAAGTTGAAAAATAAGTTTTGAATGCTCCACTTTATCTTTTAACTCGTTGTATTTTGCGATAAGTTCAGCATAATCATCTTTTTTGCTAGGTATATAAATATTAACTCCACCCCATTCACGCATAATATCTTCAGTAGAATGCGTTTTTGCATATTCTATAAAACTATAAAACATTAAAAAAACCTTTTTGATTTGAATTGTGTGGGTGAGAAATTATACAATAAGTTAAGTAAAAGTTTTTTAACAAAACTTATAAAACTTCTACTTGATGTGAATTTTCACAGATAAAAAATCTTGAAATTCTAGCTTTAAAGTCTAAGAAAATGTCGCCACATTCTCCACGCCTATTTTTTGCTATAGTTAAAATTGTAGGGCGTTCTTCTAAACCTTTTGGATTTTCGTTTTCGCTTAAAAATAATACTATATCAGCATCTTGCTCTATGCTTCCACTCTCTCTTAAATCACTTAAAAGTGGCTTTTTATTAGCTCTTGTTTCCATCGCACGATTAAGCTGACTTAGTGCAATAATAGGGATTTTAAGCTCTAGTGCTAACATTTTTAAGTTACGTGTAATTTCTGCAACTTGTAAATGTCTTTCAGCTTTAATATTTGAGTTCATTAAACCTATGTAATCTAAAACAATCAAATCTAGTTTATGCTCTTTATGATATTTTCTAGCATTTAGTCTTAATTCATCTATATTTAAAAAGCCTCCATCATATACAAAAAGCTTTTTAGTGCTTAAAAAATTAGCACTTGCTTGAATGCTATCTATTTCATAATCTAATAGATTTGCTTCAATTATTGAGCTTAAATTGATACTTGTATCAGAGCTTATAAGCTTTGCAAATAAGCTATGTGCTTCTTGTTCTAAGCTAAAAAACAATACATTTTTATCACGCTTAAGTGCTGCTAACACCACATTTAAAGCTAGTGTGGTTTTACCATTTCCTGGTCGTGCAGCTATAATTATTAACTCTCCAGCTTTAAAACCTTTTGTATAATAATTTAGCATAGATAAGCCAGTATCTAAACCTATAAGGTTTTTATCAACAATACTAGCAACACGATTAAGCTCTGTGTAAAACTCATTTATTCCTTGAACGCTATTTTTTATGCTTTCATTGTTCTTACTTTCAAGTATTTTTATGAGTTTGTTTTGGTGATTTATCGCATAATCGTAGCCATTAATACTACTAGCTTTTATCTCGCTTATAGTATTAGAACATAGTGCAAAAAGGCTTCTTTTAACGCTTAAATCTTTAAGTATTTTTGCGTATTCTTTAATATCTATAAATGAATTTGCATTCTCAAGTTCTCTTAAATGATATTCATTTAAATTAATAGCAATTTTTAAAGTCTTTAAATCTACACTCTCATTTAAAGAGTTTTTGTGTAATAAAAACTCATATATTTCGCCATTTTTCTTATTAGAAAAATCAGCTTTATTTAAAATATTAACTATTTCACTTATGTTTTCGTTGTTTTCAATACAAGCAAGTAATACTGCGTATTCTAATTCTAAATCATTCATTTTAAATTCTTTATAGCATTTATCATTTTAGACGCATCTTTTTTACTCATCATTCCTAAAGAAAACGGAATGTAGCCCAAGATACGATTACAATAGCTTAAAAGCCCTGTGATGTCTTTATTTTTGACTACTTTTGAATTACGCCACATTTTTAAAATTGTAGCGATTTGTGTCTTTGTAGAAGTGCCACGATTGTTTGTATCGCAGTGACTTTCTACTTCACGATTAGCCTTTGCTTTTTTAGTTTCAAAACCTTTATAGCCAAGCACTAAAGCAAAATCTTTAAGCTTATCAATGTCTAAAAGTGTGCTACTATCTACGCCGTATCTTTCAAATAAAATTGCTTGATACATCTCATCATCCATAGCTTTATCATTTTTTAAGATATGAATAATCTTTATTAAATCAGCTCTAAATTTTCTTTGTTTTGGTGTCATTTGTAAGCCTTATAAGTTGTCATAATCATCTTAGTTAAAGCTTTATCTAAAGCACTTTTACATTCTGGTAAAGTTAGCTTTCTGTATCCAAAAAGGCGTAGCTCTTCATAACTTAATCCTTTAGTTCCGAATTCTTCGTTTAAATACAATAAGTAAGGCACATAGTCAAGTCTTTTTAGTTCAGTAAAAATAAGCTCATAATCATCAAGTTTTATAATTTTTCTTAAGCTTCTTAATATCATTTTAACCCTTTTTTAAATACTTAAAAAGGCTTTGCAACGCTTTTGCAAGTGCGTTGCAAAACTATTTTAAATATTTGCAAAATCTAAACTTACATTAGCCCAGCTATCAGTTGCTTTATCTCTTTTATAAAATCTAATATAAGGCTTAATGCCCACAATTTCTACACTTTCACTGATAATTTCCATTGCCTCTTGCCATCTAGCATCTTTAATATCATAAGAGCGAAGTGATAAAATCTTTTTACTATCTAAATTACCTTTTTTATCCACTTCAAAAGCTTTATTTATCAATACTTTAATGTCTTCGCTACTATCTTTTACGATATCATTTAAATATTCATCTATCTTTGCTTTTGCTATGTTTAGTTTTTCGTTAAAATTAATCTTTTCTGACATTTGAACTTGAACTTTTAGAGTTTTTGCATAGTCTTCAAATGTAAAATTGCCTTTTTTTGCATTATCTTTTGCATTGATATTGTATTTTTCTAATAAAATGTCTAAATAGCTTTCAATATCATTATTAATATCATCTTTTAAAGCTTTTAAAATCTTATTATGCTCTTCAACTTTTCTTAAAATACACTCAACCAACTGGTCTTTTAATTTCTCATCAGCTCTGATTAAATCAGGATGCACCCATTCATTTCTAGCGTTAAGCCATTTTTTCTCATCATTTACGATTGCCATAAAATCTCCTTTTAAAATAATTAGCATAAATGCTTATTTAAGCCCTTGTTGTAAGGGCTTAATAAACATTCAAATCTTTAAAATATCAACGATTTTGCTATCGCCATAGCGATAAATAAGCTCACCATCAGTATAAAAATACTTGCTTGAATAATCAGCTCGTAGTCCTTTAATCATAAAATACTTCATCACGCCCCCTTTATAAGTAGCATTGAAGCTGCGTTTTTAAGTGTTTTGACGCTTATGTTTTGGTTTAGTCTTTTTGCTCTGTTTAGCAGCTTTAATGTGCTTCTAAAATTACCCCTTGCTAGTGCGTAAATGGTGTTTATGCATTCACCATCTACTACTCCGTAATCTTTGCAAACTTGCCTTAAATCGCTCATAGCTTCATCATTTGCTAAGCCTTTTAAAATCCATTTTGACCCAACTCTTGAGCTTAATTGCTCATATTCGTAGTAGTTGTTTTTTCCATTGCCATTAAGATTGTTTAAAAGCTTATTTGTTCCAACTAACACAAGCGGAGTGCTTGAAAAATCATGTATTCTTCTTAAAATCTCTAAGCAACGATGATTTAAATGCTCTGCTTCATCAATTATTAGAGTGTGAGTTCTGCGTGTTAATTCATTTGCAATTATTCTTAAAACATTATCGCTTGTGCCTACGCTATTTATTCCAAGTAATTTACATAAAGCATTTAATAAAGCTTTTGGAGTAACCGTAGTAGCTCCCTCAAACAATAAAGCTTGCGGGTGTGTGCTAACATATTCTTTAATAGCTCTTGTCTTGCCACTTCCAGCAACGCCAATTATTGCACCCATTTCGCCATCTGCTACAACCCAATCAATCACATTGAAAATTGCTTTAGCGTCTATTGTGTGAATAAAATCGCTAGATAATTGTGCTTTTTTTGGTGCGAATGAATTTAAAAAGTCTTCAAGCTTTGTTAATACTTCTGTTTTATACTTAAAATCGTCTTTATTTAGTGCCTTGCTAAGATAAGCAGCACTAAAACCTATGCTTTTTGCTACTTGAGCGTTACTTAAGCCTTGCTCTTTGCAAAAAGCATCTAATCTTGCTTTAATTTTCATTGCATATCCTTTCATAAAAATTGATTTAAAAGCTTTGCTAAGCCCTTAAATCAGCTTTTAGCCGATTTTTGAATTTTTTATTAAGTCTTCATAACTCATCTCATCTTCATCATCTTTTGTTTGTATTTTTGGAGCTGTGTAGTCACTGCAAGTGCTAACTTCTTTAAGCAACTTGCCTTTTTCTTTGTATTTTTTACTAGCTTCATCATCTCTTAAAATTATCGTTTCATCTTTTAGTTTTTCTTCGTGGAGTTGTTTTATAACTTTTTTGTCGTGTTCTAGTGTAAGCTTAGTAAATTCACTGATATTCGTATCTTTAATAACTTTATTAATTGCTTGACACTCTTTAGCAAATGCTTTTTTATTAGCTTTTAGTTCTTCTGCACTAAGTTCAGCTATAGTGTTATCACGTGCTATACAAATAAAATTAAATTTCTCATCATAAACATAAATTTCACTTATATTGTCTATATTTGTAACTACTTTTATGCTAGTTCCTACACTTGGCATATCTGCACTTATATAAGTGCGAGAATTAATATTGATACCTTTTTTCTGAACTTTTTTCTCATATAATTCACCAGCACGAGCTAAAAAATACTCATAAGTCATTTTTATAAGTGGATTATCACAGCTATTAAACGCATCAATTCTTGAAATTCTATTTTTTACACGCTTATTTGATATGATATTCCACTTATTTACAGCAGTATCTAGCACTTGCTCTGCTTGGCTAAAATCCATTAAATGGCTTTGATTTGTTTTTTTAACCTTACCAAACTCATTTTTAGCTTTACGCTCTTTTTTAGGTGTTCTTTGCTCTATGATTTCACGAGTAGCTAAGTTATGCCCTAAGTATCCAGGTAAAAGTGATATAATACTATGCTGAATAGTTTTAAATGCTCTTTCAACAAATGGCTTTAATTCTCCACTATAAGGTGCTGTAAAATCATAAGTAATGCCAAGTCTATATAAAACACCTTGCAAATGCTTACTTAGATAATCTTTCCCATTATCGCCTTTAATTTTCATAGGTAAGCCCATAGTATCAATTGCTTTCCATAAAAGCCTAACAAGGCTTAAAGCATTGCTTACATCACCTAAAGCACAAACCATACGACCTGAATAAATATCAATAACACTTAAAATGTGAGGTCTAAACTCTACGCCGTTTTCATCTTGTAGCATACAATCAAGCGGTGAGCTATCTATTTCCCACATTTCGTTACGCTCACTTACACGATTTTTTGAATTACCTTGTGCTGGTTGCTTGTATGATTTTGTCTTATCAAGTCCTTTTTCAACGATAGAAGCTTCTAAATGATTAATTCTTTTATATTCATCCATAAAAGCAATTAGAGTTTTTACGCTAAAGAGCTCTTCTGTTTTACCTTTTAAAAACTTTTGATAATCATATCCTAGCTTCATACCTGCGTAATTGTGTAGGCTTTCGTGCATTTGGGCATAATTTATACCACCAGCACCGCACGCACGCCAAATCATAATAGCTTGTTCTTTTAAAACATCAGGTATAATCTCACCAATTTTACTATCTTTAGCAGTAGTTCTTTTATCTACAAGTCCTGCTAAGCCTTGAGTTTTATAAGCTTTTAGCATTCTATAATACTGCATTCTTGAGATATTTAGCTCATTACAAATACTTTTTATGCTTTCATTATTAGCTACTCTTTGCTCTATTTTGCTAAGAATTATGGCTTTTTCATTTGCTGCTGCCAATTCTTCATCACGAGTTCTTAAAAGAGCGTAATCCCCCACTGCATTACGCTCGTTTAAGCACTCATTTAGAGTGCTTAGTTCATCAGCTTGGCTAGTGCTGATGCTTGGGTATTCGCTAAGTTTCTTTGTGGTAGAAAGTAGTATGCAAGTTGATTGTGTAAGCTCTCTAGTTCCTTTGTTTTCTCTTGCATTAGCTGGTCTAGTATCGTTACATCCAACGCTCTCGTATATTCTTGCTCTAGCTTCTCTATCTCTTGCATCGTGCTTTCCATTAGAGAAGTTATCTCCAATATCGCTTGAGTTCTCTTTATTATTAGCATTTAGTTCTCCTTGCTCGTTAGTTCTTCTTTTATTTTCGCTAATAGCTTTTGAAGTATTCTCGCCTTGTTTATTCCATCTTGACTTGCCATTTCTTTCATTGTAATTCTCAAATCCTCTGGTAACAATGCGTGTAAGATTGTAAATGCTGTATCCACATCCGCATCCTCGTACTCGTAAGGCTCTAAAATTATCTGTAAGCTCCCAAGAGCTAGTTTGATTTGTTGTGTAAATAGTTTGTCTATAATTAACCCCATTGATATACTTACATTCCCACCATTTTCTTTTGCTTGTTGTGTTAATTGTTCTAGTAGTGTCATTTAGCTCTCCTTGTTCGCTTTTATCATCGTGTTTAGTTTCTTGATTTGAGGTTTTAAAAACGCTAGTGCATATCTTATGTCCGTCTCTACATCCTGATAGCGACCCAGCTTCAAGTTCGCATCCATGTTGCGTAAAAACCTCTTGACTGCTTTCATATTGTCTCTTATCACTCTCGCTTCTTTCTTGCTTAGCTGTATCATCTACTGCTCCTTTATTATTTGTTAAAATACCCTTATGTTTAAACTCTCCAACAGCACTACAACCCAGCACAATATTTGAAGAAGATGTAAAAGTATTTGAATTGCATCCATCTACTGCTCCTTGTCCCTTTTTTGTTCCAAAAGAGTTATCACTCTTTCCAATCTCTTTTCCATTCTTGATAACACAATGTAAATCATTATTACAAAGCTTGTCATCAACGCTATAAAATACTCCATTAACTCTCCTTGTTGAATTAGTCTTGAAAAAGTCTTGAATTAATGTTAATTTATCGCTATAAATTGGAGTATTAACATCTATCAAACCTTTATGTAAAGCAATACTAAGTTGAGAATTTGTTACCTTAAATAAAAGCTTGTTTTGAAATTTTGTGTAGGTATATTTTTTAGAATTATTTATCGCTGCATATCTTAAGTTGCTCTCTGTTACTTTAAATATTAATGCAGCGTATTTTGTAGCAATAAATGGCATTATGCGATTTCCTTTGTATCTTTAATAAAGCCATCTTCTTTTAGGATTTTTTCTATCGTTACAAGGTCTGGTCTTTTACCAGTAATATAATTTCTCAATGAGCCATAATTGATATTTTTACATTTTGCATAATGTTTTAATGAACCAAATTGATTCTTTATGCGTTCTGTAATAGTCATTTTTAGTCCTTTGCTTTACTTTTTTGTAAATGTTACTACAAAATGAAATTAAAGTCAATACACAATTATGTAAATTGAAATTATTTTTTATACAAAATGAAAATTAAACTAAATTTTGTTAAAATATTTACAAAATTGTAAAGGTTAAATTATGAAAACTGCTAAAGAATTGATTGCAAAACTTTTAAATATGCTAGGTATTGATAACGAACAAGAATTCTGTAATAAATACGATGTCGTTTATGGCACTTTGCAAAGTTGGAAATTTCGTAACTCAATTCCTTATGAACTAATACTTGATATTTGCAAGAAAAACAATATAAGACTAGAGAGTGTGTTTTATGATGAGATTGCACCTGTAAGAGATGTAATCAGTGTAAGATATTATCAAGATATAAGTGCATCTGCAGGATATGGCGTAATTAATTGTGATGAGCAATGTAGTGAAATAGTGCTTGATAAATCATTTGCAAAAGAATTATTAAATGTAAATAATGCAAAAAATATAGATATTATTAAAATATATGGTGATAGTATGGAACCATTTGTTCACAGCGGTGAATTTGTAGTTGTAGAGCGAAATAAAAATGATTTTAATAGTATAAAGGATGGGGAAATTGTTATTATTAATATTAATGGCGATATATATTGTAAAAAAATATTAAAAAATCCTTACACAAAAGAAATAACACTTAGTTCTTTAAATTCATTTTATCCTGATTTTAAAATCAATGAAGAAGACTTTGAAAATACAAAAATCATAGGAGTTGTTAGTAAAGCTATTTCTATAAAAGATTTTGAACGGGCTTTTATAAAAATAAACAATTAAGGTAGATTATGAATAAACAGAATGATAAGTATGAAATAGATATAATATATTATTGTAGAGAATGCAACACAGTTGATTATTGTAATACACGCCAATTAAAAAAATACCTTAAATGCAAAAAGTGTGGCAGTATTTATTATCACAGACATATAGCTTGTGCTGGTAGGACACTACAAAGAAGAGTAAATACAATTATATATCCAATGAGATATAAATTAAAATTATATACACGTTTTGAGCTAAATTTAGACTTGGATACAGTATCTGCAAGTGATGAGTTTTATTTCTTTGAAACAAGCGTGAAATACTATTATGCCCCATATATTTATAGAAGCGACCATAACTTTCAATATGCAGCCTTTACAATTGAAGATAATAAAAATGGGAAAATAGCAGTTGTAGAAGATGGTTATAATCATAAAGACTGCTTAGTATTTAGGCATCATCACGTTTTTAATTTCAGTTATTTTAAAGACAATGCCTTTAATTTACATTTATGTGATTTTAATTTTAATGGAATAAAACTAAAAATGTATAATATCTTAGAATTAATAAGATTAATTGAAGTAATAAATGAAAGAAATAAATACTTAGGTATAAGTACAAATTTTGTATTTAAGTATATATTAAAATAAAATTAAATTATTTTATTAATTATAATAATTAAGATTTACTGGCTATTTTCACCAAAATATTCACTCAGTGTAACATTTAAGCTTAGAAAATATTCACTCAGTGTAACAAATAGAATTTCGGTTTATATTTGGATTGCAATCTAAAAACTATATCGCTTTTATTTATTGTTGTGGTTACTTTTTTGTAACTTTTTGCTATACCAAAAAGACCTTCTTTATCTATTGTATATGTTTCAAAATATATCTTTTCATTATCTACGCTAATATAAAAATCATTATTTTTAACAAATCTAAGTCTTTTTATTTGTCTAAGGTTTAAAAAGAATATAATAAAGAATATGCTACGAAGTATTGCTTCATCCATCCTTTTTATCCACCACAAATCCGACATTATTCGTTCTGGTCTATTATATAAAAAAATTAAATTATCTATACCAACATAAATTATGCGACATAAAATTAAAATTACGAAAATTTCACTAATAAATCTAATAAGCTCTAAACTATATAAATAATCGTTTTTTATTTTATAATCTTTTAAATTATCTATATTCAAATTTATCCTTTATATTTAATAAAACTAATTATAAAAATTACTAATATTTTTATAACTTGTTTTCATTTAATTCTCCTTTTAATTTATTTAAATAATTTGTATAAACATCATTAGAGCAATTACTATCTAATTGAAGATAATAATTATCAATAAATAACCTAGTAAAAGAATCATAAATTCTATTAAGATTAGGGCTAAGTTCTAAACTCAAATTATTTAAATTTGTTATTGCATAACTACAAGGTTTAT
>NZ_JACGAU010000031.1:0-14506 GCF_020137595.1 Campylobacter sp. RM12640 | reverse complement strand
ATATAGTTAAAACGAGTATTTAGCTTCTAATCTAGTTTTATAAGTTTTAATATTTTTCATATCGGTTTTAGTAATCGCATAATCATAAAATGCGCTAAATTTTAATTTCTTAGAATATTTATAAACAATTTTTGGCATTAATTCTGTTTGCTTATATTTAGCTAAATCAAGCTTTACCCCGCCATCAATTATGCTAAATAAAAAATTAAAATTATCATATTTATAAGATATATTTGAATACAAATATTCTCTTTTACCTATTCCACCATAAAATCCATCTATTATCGTTTTTCCCGAATGCAAAAGCAATCCTTTATCATGCCAAGTTACAAAACTTGCTTTATCCTTTTTACCATAATTTATATAGCCTAACTCAAAATCAAAATTCTTAAATCCGACTAGAATTTCAACGCCATAAAATATAGAATTACTTGCATTTAGAGAAGTTTTGTAATTTTGCTTTAATGATGTGCTAGTTAGTTGAGAATTAAAAGAATAATGATAACTCTTCTTATCTCCTAAATAACTTTTCAAATCCACTCCATAGAAAATAGCAAAATCATTAAGATAATCAGCACCTAAAGTAAGATTTATTAAATCATTATGATAATTAATATTTAGCCCATAAAGGTTTTGATTATAGATTTGTGATTTTAAATTCTTTGGCAGATTTGTAGCTTTCAGTGGTATTTTATAAGATATTTGATTTATTGCTTTTTCGTTTATCAAACTACTTTCACTCAAATCAAAATTATCTACAAAATACGCATTTATATTTGTATTATCTAAAGAATGATTATCAATCAAAAACGAAGTAACCAAAACCCCATCATTAAACATACTAGGCACTTTTAATCTACCAAAACTAAAGCTTGTATTAAAATTAGTATAAGTTAAATTCGCTTCTTTTAAATGAAAATTATCATTAGTTTTAATATAAGCATTATTTGAATAACTTAAAGATTTTGTATCATATCTAAACACCGCATTCGCCTTGTAATTATCAGCTAAATTTAGGCTTAATTTATAATCTAATCTAATTTTGTGTGCTGGTTGAGTTAAAGCAATATCCTTAATTCTAGTAGTATCATAGCGATACCTTAAAAACCCATCTAAATCTACATTTTTTATTGATTGTTCTAAACTAAGTGCATTAGCACAAACAGCAACTAAACTTAAAGAAATTGTTGTTTTAATATTCATTTTTATCCTTTTTTATGAGAATGATAAATATTATTAAAACAAACTTATATTTAAATTAATTATCATAATAAATATTAAATAATATGATAATTTAAATTCTTTAAGAATTATTTTTTATATATCAAATTAAGTTTTAAATTCTCATAATAAAATGAATAATAAATATTATTCTTTTTAATAATTTCATAAGTTTATTAGTTTAAAATATTAAATATAAAAATTAATTTTATTTTAAGGAGTTATATGAAAAAGTTATTTTTAAGTTGTCTTATATCATCTTTTGCATTAGCAAATAGTATGTACTTAAATAAAGATGTTGAAATTAAACTTGATGGTAAAATAATAGGAACTGCTAGTTTATTAGCACCTGTAAAAGTCATTTCAAGCAATAACGATACTAGCAAAGTTGAGCTAATTGGATATGTTAATGATAATTATCAAGAAGAAATAGTTAAAAGTTTTTCTCAAATTGAAAATTATATGAGTTTTCACGATAACAATGACAATCCAACATACAAAGGCGACGCTAATCCATACATTAAAATGCTTGAAGTGTTGCAAGATGAATATGGAGAAAATTGGCATAAAGTAAGCATAACTTTTGATGTAAATTCAAATGATTTAGTAGCTAGCAAAGATGAAATCTTTAAAAATGCAAAAAGTTTTTACGAGCAAACTTGCTCGCCTTGTCATTTGTTGCACGATACTAAAGAATATTCGGTAAATCAATGGCCTTCAAATCTTGAAAGTATGATAAGTTCTGGTTATGTGGAGTTAAGCAAGGATGAAAAAAGCTTAATTATTAAATATTTACAAAATCACGCAAAAGACATTAAATAAAGGAGAAGAATATGAAAAGAAGAAGTTTTTTAAAACTAAGTGCAGTAGCAGGAGTTGGATTACAAGCTAGCAAAATTGAAGGTATCAAAGATACAATTTTTGATGATAAAAAGGCTTTAGTATCTGATAGATTTGGTAGTTTTTACGCAAATATTAATAGTTCTCAAATCGTTAGCGTTACACCTTTTGAAGGAGATAAATTCCCTAATACTATGAATAATTGTGTTCCAGATAGAACACAAAACGAAAGCCGTGTTTTATATCCTTGTGTTAGAAAAAGCTACCTAGAAGGAAAAAAGAAAAACGATTTAAGGGGTGAAGAAGAATTTGTAAGAGTTAGTTGGGAAACAGCACTTGATTTAGCAGCAAGAGCGCTTAAAGAAAATTTTGACAAATATGGCCCTGAAGCTATATATGGCGAATGCTATTGGTGGGGTGGCTGGGGTAAAATTAGCTGGGGAAGAACCACAGCTCATAGAATGCTAAAAATCCTAGGTGGATATGTTGAAGAAAGTGGAGACTATTCAACCGGTGCTGGTATGGTAATATTACCACATATTTTTGGCTCAAACACCGTTTATGAAGCACCTACAACTTGGAAAAGTATTTTAGAAAATGCAAAAAGTGTTGTATTTTGGGGAACTGACCCACTAGTAACAAATCAAATTGCAGTTGGCACACCAACTCACACTAATTATGAATATTTCACAAAATTAAAAGAACTAAGTAAAGCAGGAAAAATCAAAACTTATAGCATAGATGTATATGCTAATAATACAAATCGTTATATTGAAAGTGAATTAATATCAGTTCGCCCTAATACAGACACTGCAATGATGATAGGAATGTGTTGTTATTTATATGAAAGTGGAAAATATGCAAAAGATTTTATTAAAAAATATACGGTTGGCTTTAATAAATTTAAAGAATACTTCATGGGCGAAAATGATGGAATAAAAAAAGATTTAACTTGGGCTAGCAATATTTGTGGAGTAGATACAACAACATTAAAAAAATTAGCAGATGATTTATGCGATAATAAATCAATAATTATTGCAGGTCGTGCAATACAAAGACAAGACCACGGCGAGCAAGCACATTGGATGATAACAATACTAGCAACAATGTTAGGGCATATAGGAAGCAAGGGTTGTGGATTTGAGTTTAGTTTAGGATATTATTCTCAAGGTGCTGATAAATTTATAGCACCTACTTTAAAAGGACTTTCATCTATTCCAAGCGATGATTTAGGATACGAAAATAGTCCTTGGAAAAAATTTGAAAACATAACAATTCCAAGTTCAAGAAGTATTGACGCTATGCTAAACCCAGGTAAAATAATTGACCAAAATGGTAAAAAAATAAAACTTCCACATATTAAAGTAGCATTTAATGCTAGTGGGTCATTTTTTACTCGCCATCAAGATGTAAATCGTGCTATTGAAGGATTTAAAAAGGTTGATACGATTATTACAGCTGAACCATTTTGGACTTCACAAGCAAAATTAAGTGATATTGTTTTACCTGTTGCTATTGAGCCTGAGCGTTATGATATAGAAGCTAGTACAAATTCTGAATATATTTTCTTAAATAAGCCTGTAATTGAACCTATGGGAGAGAGTAAAAGCGATTTTTGGATTTGTAAAGAAATTTGTAAAAGATGGGGAGTAGAAGAAATATTTACAGAAGGAAAAGCAACCGAGCTTGATTGGATGAAATATATTTATAACGACGCTTTACAACAAGGAAAATCATTAGGATATGATATGCCAACTTTTGATGAAGCACTTAATAAAGGATTTGTTAGATTTGATAAAGTAAATAAAGATACAGAGTATTACACAAGACTTAGTGATTTTGTAAGCAATCCGCATAAATATAGATTAGGAACACCAAGTGGAAAGATTGAGATTTTCTCTCCAACAATTGCAAAAATGGGTTATGATGATTGTTTAGGTCATCCTGCTTGGTTTGAACCATTTGAGTGGGTTGGTAACAAAGAACAAATTAAAAAATATCCAATCGCTGTTGTAAGTCCTCATTCTAGATTTAGACTACACTCTCAGCTAAATAACTCACTTATTAGAAATTATGCTGAAGTAAATGGCAGAGAGCCTATGATAATTCATCCTGATACTGCAAAAGCAAGAGGTATTAAAACAGGCGATATTGTAAGAGTATATAATGATAGGGGCGAAATTTTAGCAGGTGCATTAGTAAGTGATATTGTAAGGGCTGATACTATTATAATTTGTGAAGGTGCTTGGTATGACCCTGAAGTTTATGGGAAAAAATCACTTTGTCAGCACGGATGCGTAAATGTGCTAACTCGTGATAAAGGAACATCAAAACTAGCTCAATCAAACACAGCTCACACAACCTTAGTAGAGATTGAAAAATTCAAAGGTGTTATTAGACCTTTAAGAGCATTTTCTAAGCCAAAAATCATTCAAGGTTAAATAAAAAGCGAGATTTATTCTCGCTTTTAAATTCCAACTCTAATACTTCATAAAATAATGCAGCCGTATATTAAGATTACTAAAATAAAAGAAGAGCCAATAAATACAAAAAACAAATCATATAACAATTCATCTTTTAAATACAAATAAAAATAATAAGCATTTGCAAATATAATAAATATAGAATTAGCAGTTATATCTAAGGCTGAAAAAGTGGTTAAATACTTAAATACAAAAATACAATAAGCGTAAAAAATTACACTCAATACGAAAATAAAAAAATCAACTTTATTAAAAAATCTTACCATTTTAAATTCCTTTTATTTTCATACTATCAAAAATAAAAGGAATTAGCTAGAAAAATTAATTTTGCACTTTTTATAATTTAATCTATTTTATATTCACACGCTACTTGATAGCCTAAATCACAAGCTTTTCTTACATATTCCTTAGCCAAGCTTTTATTGGTATAATAATAAAAGTTACCTAAATTATTGCAAGCTATAGCCTCTCCTAAATTACAAGCTTTTTCATAAAGCATTTTCGCTCTTTCTTTATTGTTTTCTTTCGTATAATAAATATTTCCTAAATTAGTGCAAGCATTTAAATATCTTAAATTACAAGATTTTTCATAATAACTCTTTATTTCATTCATCAATGCAGGATTTTGGCTTTGCTCTAACATATATGCTATATTGTGGCACGATATAGGCTCATTATTATTACAAGCTAACATATAATAATTAATCCCTTTAGTAAATTCTTCCTTACTTTTAGCACTATAAATATAAGCAGTTCCTAATTCCATACAAGCTAACATATAATTAAGCTCGCAAGACTTTTCTAAATACTTAATAGATTCTGCTATTTGCATTTCTTTTGCCTTAGCAATTCCTATGTTATAACAATCATTTGCATTGTTACAAATTACTTGATTGTTAGCAAAACAAGCACTAACACAAAATGCCAATACTAAAAACTTTTTCATCAACACTCCTTTTAATTTTGCGTATCTTAGCATATTTTACAAAGATTTTACATTGTAGAAATCTTAACAATTTTTTTTAGTCTATAATTAGCCCAATTTTTTAAAAAGGAAAGGTAATGGCAAGAGAAAACATTATTATAACGATACTTTTTGCTATCGTTTGTGTTGGCTTTTTGTTTTGGGGTTATAGCACCACAAATTATTATATATTCTTCACAATTGCTGCAATTTTTGGAATATTTTTAGCATTCAATATAGGTGCAAACGATGTTGCAAATGCTTTTGGAACGAGTGTTGGAGCAAAAACTCTTAGCATAAAACAAGCTTTAATAATAGCTGCGATATTTGAATTTAGCGGAGCATTTTTTGCTGGTGCTGAAGTAACTGCTACTATTAGAAGTGGTATTGTAAGCGTTAAAGAAAACATAGAACCTATGCACTTTGCTTATGTTATGATGAGTGCTTTGTGTGCTGCTAGTGTTTGGATTTTTATAGCTACTTATAAATCTTTACCTGTTAGCTCAACTCATTCAATAGTAGGCGGGATTTTAGGTGCTGCACTAGCTTTAGGTTTCATAGCCGAAAATAACGCTACTCAAGTTAGCTGGGGTGGGATAGGAACCATTGTTGCTAGTTGGTTTATCTCTCCTGTATTAGGTGGGGTTTTGAGTTATTTTGTTTATTCATTAGTTTATAAATTCATTGTAGTTCCTACTAAAGAAAAA
Source organism: Campylobacter sp. RM12640 (assembly GCF_020137595.1). Classification (NCBI taxonomy): domain Bacteria; kingdom Pseudomonadati; phylum Campylobacterota; class Epsilonproteobacteria; order Campylobacterales; family Campylobacteraceae; genus Campylobacter; species Campylobacter sp. RM12640. Next base: position 8,291 of record NZ_JACGAU010000031.1, on the reverse strand, counting down.
GAAAATACTTTAAAACAAATCAAAAAAGATAAAGCAGAGTATAAAAAACAATATATAGATGAATTTATGCAAAGCGAAAAATCTAAGCAATATAGTGAGCTTTACGGCATTTTGCTTAACGAAAAAGGCGAATACGCAAATAAATTAAAAGAATTTACAAAAAAAGAAAAAGCAGTTGATGTAGCAGGATTTTTAAGCAAACGCATACCTGTTTTAGCTACTTTAATAGCTTTTGTAATTTCATCTATGTTATTTTTTAAAGCCTTAAATAATGTTGATACAGGACTTAGTCATTTTAGTATAGGATTAATCATCTTATTAATTTGTATTAGTGCTTATATAATTTGTGTAGGAATTATTAATATTATGAAAAAAGGCGAACCAAAAAAAGCAGTAAATCGTATTTTTTCATGGTTTCAAATATTTACTGCTTGCACATTTGCCTTTTCTCACGGAGCAAACGATATTTCAAACGCAGTTGGACCATTTGCTGCGATTTTAGATATTTTACACACAAATACAATAAATCCAACTTCAGCAGTGCCTACTATTGTAATGTTAGTATTTGGTATTTCACTAGTTGCTGGGCTTTGGTTTTTAGGCAAAAGCGTTATTAAAACCGTTGGCAAAAGTCTAGCAAAAATCAAGCCTACCACAGGTTTTAGTGCCGAGTTTGCTTCAGCTATTGTAATACTTCTAGCAACTCAACTAGGAATTCCAATCAGCTCAACTCATATTCTAATAGGTGCGGTATTAGGAATTGGAGTATTTAACAAAAACGCAAATTGGAAAATGATGAAGCCAATAGGCTTAGCGTGGATGATAACCTTACCTGCTAGTGCTTTAATTTCGGCATTTTTCTTAAGCTTACTTTATTATTTATTTTAGGAGATTTAATGAATCAAATTCAAGATGATATTTTAAAGACAAAAGAAGGAAAAAAATCCTTTAAAAACGCAATCATTAGCTGTTGGCTAGGAACTGCTATGGAATATGCTGATTTTGTTTTATATGGCCTTGCGGCTGCAACCGTTTTTGGTAAAGTTTTTTACCCAGAGCAAACTCCTATAATCGCTCTAATGCTAAGCTTTGCAACCTATGGAGTTGGCTTTATTGCTAGACCTATTGGAGCTTTCTTTTTTGGTAGATTAGGAGATAAATATGGTCGTAAAGAAGTTATGATGATAACTATATTTTTAATGGGTGCAGCGACTACTTTAATAGGATTTATCCCATCTTATAATAGCATAGGCATTTTAGCGCCTTTATTATTAGTGATTTTAAGATTTTTACAAGGTTTTGGAGCAGGAGCTGAACTTAGCGGTGGAGCTATTATGTTAGGTGAATACGCACCTAGCAAAAATCGTGGTTTAGTATCATCAATCATTGCACTAGGCTCTAATAGTGGGACTTTAATTGCTAGTGGAATTTGGTTTTTACTTGGATTTTTAGATGATAAAGACTTTTTAGAATGGGGCTGGAGATTGCCATTTATATTTAGCTTTTTAATAGCTGCATTTGCCTTGTATCTAAGACGCTTTGTAGGAGAAACACCTGTATTTGCAAAACAAAAAGAACAAATGCAAAAACAACGAGAACAAAATTTAAAAACTCACAAAACCGAAAACAAAACTTTTTGGCAAAAGAACAAATCATTTTTTATTATGCTAGGTCTTAGAATGGGAGAAAACGCCCCATCTTATATAGCTCAAAGCTTTTTAGTAGGTTATGTTTATACTATTTTATTATTAGACAAACAAATAGCTACAACAGGGGTTTTAATAGCTTCATTTTTAGGATTTTTGGTTATTCCATTATCTGGATGGCTAAGCGATAAATTTGGTCGTCGCATTATGTATAGGATATTTTGCTTATTATTAATGATTTATGCAGTTCCTGCATTTATGTTACTTGATAGCAAAAATGAAATAATAGTAATTTGTGTAATTGTCGTAGGAATGTGCCTTGCATCTTTAGGGATTTTTGGAGTTCAAGCAGCTTACGGAGTTGAAATGTTTGGATGCAAAAATCGTTATACAAAAATGGCACTAGCTAAAGAAATCGGTGGCATTTTATCAGGTGGAACTGCACCATTTTTAGCGACTTATTTTATAAATCTAACTCATAATTGGTATTTAATCGCTGCTTATTTTATATTTATGGCAGGAATTGGATTTGTTACTACATTTTTTGCTCCTGAAACTAGGGGTAGAGATTTAAATCTTATTGAAGATGCTATATGAAAATCGTAATTGATACTGATATAGGCAATGGTATTTGTGGGGCTAATACTGATGATGGCTTAGCCCTAGCACTTGCAATTGCTAGTAAAAAGATTGATTTAAAAGCAATAACAACTCTAAGCGGAAATGTGATAAATCACAAAGCTTATGCAGTCGCAAGGAATTTAATTTCTAAATTAGGGATTAAAATTCCTGTATTTTTAGGCTCAAGTAAGGCTTTATTAGAAGATGAAACGCCGTGGAGAAAAAGACTTGATGAGAGTGTTTATAATTTTAAATTAGAACACTTATGGCAAGATTTTAAACCTATTAAACTTTATAAAAACGCCAAATTAAACGCTGTTTATAAATTATGCGAATTAGCAAGAGTTTATAAAAATGAGCTTATTGTTTGTGCTATTGGACCACTTACAAACATAGCTCAAGCTTGTATTTTAGATAATGAGTTTGCAAAAAATGTAAAAGAGATTTTAATTATGGGCGGGGTATTTGATATGAGTAAATACCCTAAAGATACTAATTTTGGTTTTGACCCAGAAGCTGCTAGGATTGTGCTAAGAAGTGGGGCAAAAATCACTCTAGCACCTTACAATATCACAATGCAAACTAGCCTAACTCATAAAGATTTAGAAGAAATAAAAGCAATTAATAATAAATTATGTGATTTTTTATATACAAGTATTAAGCCTTGGATAAGTTATGCAGAGCTTACAAGAAATAGCATTGGCACTTGGATACACGATGCTTTAATAATTGCATACTTGCTAGATTCTAGCATTTGTAAAAGCGATGAATATTATGTAGATATAGAAACTTGTGGCGAAGCAAGGGGCAAAAGCTTAAGATATGATAAAAATCTTAATATGAATATAGGCATTGATTTAAGCAAGTTAAGCCTAGTAAAGGTTTTAAAAGATATTGATAATGAAAAATTATTAAAGCTAATAAAGGCAACTTTAAATGAATTTAGCAATTGATATAGGCTCAAATACTCTTAAAATAGCTGTATTTGATAAGGTTTTAAAAAACTACGAAAAGGTCTTAAACTTAGGACTATTTTATGAAAACGAGTGTATAAATGATGAAGGAATTAAGGTCTTAATCAATGCACTTGATGAGCTAAATTATGATTTAAGCAAGGCAAAAGTAGTTGCTACTGCAATTTTTAGAAAAAGTAAAAATGCTGATTTAATAGCTAATATGCTTTATCAAAAATACGGCTTTAAATTAAAAATATTAAGCCAAAACGAAGAAGCAAGGCTTACTAGATTAGGGGTTGGAATTTCAATTCAAGGTGATTTTACTTTAGTAGATGTTGGTGGGTATTCAACAGAAATTACAAGTAATGATAAAAAATTATTACTTGATATAGGACTTTTATCTTTTTATAAAAGCGTAAAAGAAAAAAACTTAGATATTAAAGACTACGCATATACACTTTTAAACCCTTATAAAAACGAGCTTAAAAGCTATCCAAGACCAATTGTTCTAGCATCAAAAACGGGAATATTTGCAAAAAGTATTGTAAAAAATATTGCTTATAAAGATATTGATGATTTAGAGTTTCATAATAGCATTGTAAATAAAGATGAATTATATAAATTAATTGATTTTATTAATACAAATAATGCCGAAAAAAGAGATTTAATGCTAGGAGTTAATAGAGATTTTGCAGTGCTTTGCGGGGCTTATTTTATTGATACTTTATTTGATGATTTTGAATTTATCATTTCAGCTTATGGGCTTAAAGAAGGAATTTTATTAGGAGAATAGTATGAAAAAATTATGGGGCGGTAGATTTAGCCAAGCTACGGATAAATTAGTAGAAAATTACACAGCGACTTTGCCACTTGAAAACAGACTTGCTTTAATAGATATAAAAGGAAGCATAGCACACGCAAAAATGCTTGAGCGTCAAAAAATCATAAACTCTCAAGAATTAGCAGAGATTTTAAAAGGCTTAGAAATTATTCAAAACGAATTTATAGAAAATAAATTTGAGTTTAATATAAGCGATGAAGATATTCATATGGCTATTGAAAAAAGACTTAGTGTTTTAATAGGTGCAAGTGCTGGCAAACTTCACACTGCAAGAAGTAGAAACGACCAAACCGCACTAGATGGAATATTACAAATGAAAGAATTTGTATTAGGAATTAAAGCTAATTTAAAAGAATTAATGCAAGAGATTTTAAACCAAGCTAAGATAAATTTAGACTTAATTATGCCAGGCTTTACTCATCTTCAAACCGCTCAACCGATTTTATATTCGCATTGGATAATGGCGTATTTTTGGATGTTTAAAAGAGATTATGATAGATTTTTAAATCTATACAACTCATTAAACGAATGTCCGTTAGGCTCGGCTGCACTTGCTGGGACTACTTTTAATATAGATAGATTTTTTAGCGCAAATGAACTTGGCTTTGCAAAGCCAAGTGAAAATAGTATTGATAGTGTTAGCAATAGAGATTATATGCTTGAGTTTTGTAGTGTTAGTGCAATTTGTTTTAGCCATCTTTCACGCCTTTGTGAAGAGCTAATTATTTTTAATTCAAATGATTATAAATTCATTGAGCTAAGTGATGATTTTTGCACGGGTTCAAGCATAATGCCACAGAAAAAAAACCCCGATGTATGCGAAAAAATGCGTGGCAAAACAGGTAGAATTTATGGCAATCTAATCTCAATGCTAACTATTATGAAAGGTTTGCCACTAGCTTATAATACCGATATGAGCGAAGATAAAGCAAGTGTTTATGATACGCAAGATACCATAAAAGATAGTCTAATAATAATTACAAAACTAATTGCAAAAATGAAACCAATTAAAGAAAATATGTTAAGAGCAGCTGCTAATGGATATTCAAATGCTACTGATTTGGCTGATTATTTAGCTAAAAAAGGTGTGCCATTTAGAAAAGCTCACGAAATTACGGGAAAATTAGTAAGCTATGCAATCTCAAAAAAACTTAAATTAGATGAATTAAGCTTAGATGAATTAAGGCTTGAGTGTGATTTAATTGAAGATGATATTTATAAAGCAATTGATTTAAAAACTTGCGTTGATTTAAGAAATTCTTATGGTGGGACATCAGAAAACGCAGTAAAAACCCAACTCCTAAACGCTCAAAAAACATTAGAAAATCTAGGAATTTAATTTTAAACTATGTTTAAAGATAGTAAAAGCTATCTTTAAACTTGCAATTTATTATCTTAATAATTAAGCTTTTTATTTATATCTAATCATATTTTAAATTCATAAGACCTAAGATTATAACAAATCACAATGCAACTAAAATATCAACCTAAAGGAGCAAAAAGAATTTGTAATTTTATCTTAGTATTAAAGCAATCTAAGTTATATTCTAGTGTTTTATACCCTAAACTACCATCAAAAAGTGGATATATAAGCCAAACTTCACTAACTTTAAAAGCTATTGCATAGGCAAATAATTGATATAAATCAGCTTGGCTAATATTACTTAACTTATTTATGATTTTATACTTTGTATCAGCGATGATTGTTTTATCTTTAAGCTCAATTAAAATATCAGGTCGCATTAAACAACGCTCATTTTGACCATCTTTTATTAAGTGTTTTTTTAATAATTGAGCACTTATTTTTATATTTGGGTTGTGTTTTTTAAGCATAAAAGCTACATAATCTTCAAAAAGTCTATTCATATCAAAAAGCAAAGCATAAGCGTTATTATCCCCCGCAAATGGTGTAAAACTAAAACCATTTAAAAATAACTTACACCATAAAAGTATGTTTTCATAATAACTATAATGCTTATTTTTTACACTAAATTCACATTTTTTAATATCAATTAAACTAATATCATCAAAAGTCTTTAAATATTTTAAAATCTTTTTATTTTGACTTAGTTTTTTTAAATGAAATAATGTAGTTTTTATAGTTTGATTTATCACATTGTCTATGATATATTCATCATTTTCGGTAAAAAATCGCTCTTTATGAATTAAGTTATGTTTTAAATTCTCATTAAAAAGCAATTTGCCTTTTAAAGTTGTTCTATTTTCAGCTATTTTTATATAATCACTCATAAGCCCTTTATTTAAAAGCACGAAAAGTTCTTCTAAAAACATTTCAACAAAGACTTCAAAAAGTGACATTTTTTCATCTTTTAGCGTTGCTTTAAGCGATTTTTTAAACGGACTTTTTTGTAAGGTTCTTAAAAGTTCTAAAAGTAGCTGCTTGGGATTTAACTCTCTTTCTTTACAATCCTTAAACATCTCATCTTTTAGCTCATAAGCCTTGCTTAAATCTATTCTTGGCATTATCTCATTACTTGGTTTTGAAACCTTAGGATAAATTTCTAAAACCCCACTTTTTGTCTTTATAAGCCCTACATAATTTCTTGCTTTTAGTTTATTTTTGCCGACTATTCTTAAAAACTCTGGGTTATTTTCAGCAAAGCTCATAAGCTCATTTAAAAACTCATCGTTATCAAGTGAGCTTATTATTTCGTGTTTGTGGGCTATTTTATTTGCCATAGATTTTATTAAACCAATCTTTTGTTAATTTATCCAAAAACTTATTATTTATGCGTAAAACTTCTTGATTTAACATATTTTTACTTACTATCAATTCTTCATTATCATTAAGCACCGATTTTATCTGCGAATAATCATTATAAAAATACTCTTCTAAAAGTGGTAAAATCTTATTTCTAAACACGACTTTAAGTTCATCAATGCTGTTTATATCCATAAAATACGAATGTCCGATAAGCTTTTCATCTCCTATTAAACATTCAATTCTTTCATTCATTTTATTTAATAATTTATCTAATTCAATCTCATCGAGTTTAAATTTTAAAAGAGAACTATTAGGCATCATCTTTTTAAACTCAAACCTACGCCTTAATGCCGTATCAAGGGTAGTTATACTCTTATCAGCTGTATTCATAGTGCCTATTATATAAACATTATTTGGCACACCAAAATGCTTTTTACTATATGGCAACACTACTTCTAGCTCTTCAGTATTTCCTAGTCTTTTACTAGGTTCAATAAGTGTGATAAGCTCTCCAAAAATCTTACTAATATTCCCACGATTTATCTCATCAATAATGATTATATAAGGCTTTTTTATGGAATTTTCAACATATTCTTTTAAACCTAGAGTTTTTAAATAATCTATGATTACTTTAGCATAAGCAGAATTATAAAGTTGGTATTTTGGATTTTTATATAACTCTTTTATTGATTCTATATTAACTGGATAATCTTTATGCTTATCACTCATACCATCAAATTTAATTCTAAAAGTTATACCATCTCTAAACTGAATATGATATTTTGTATTTGGAATATTAAAATACTTTTCAGGGTCAGCTAAATCTATTGATGATTTTTCTTTTAATGTTTCTATTAAAATATCAAAATTATTGATTAACTCTGTATTACCTTTGGCTTGTTCGCATAAACTCTTAAAAATACCATTAGCTACAACATATTTTATTTCACCATTCTCAGAAATAGGTCTAATTCCTTCTACAAATTCTTCATATCCATAACTTTGATGAAAGGTTGTAAATACGATTTGTCCGTTTTTTACATAGTCTTTAAACCTTTCTTGTATTGCTGGTCTTGTGTTAATTTCGTTTGTTTGAGTTGAAAAATCTTCGCCCAAAATCTCTAAAGCTATTTTTATAGTATCATAAGTCTTACCAACCCCTGGTGCTCCATATAAAATCTGATTTAACGGATATTTTTTCATAGGTATTTTACTCCTTTATTTTTTCATATAATATTTAAAAAACTTCATAATATATTAACTAGATAAAGTATAACAAATTTAACAATATCACTTACAAAAATTATGCAATATCTTAAATCTAAATCAAAATTAAAAAGTAGAAAATGATAAATATTTTTAATAAGGCAGTAATTTAAAACAATCATAAATATTTTTTATGCTAGTTTTTTGATTTTGCTTAGTTTTTATAAAAAAGGTGCTAAAGATAGCACCTTAAAAACTCCATTCATTAACGCAATAATCTTTAATGCGTTTTTAAA
>NZ_JACGAU010000030.1:0-15886 GCF_020137595.1 Campylobacter sp. RM12640 | reverse complement strand
TTTTTACCTTCTTTTTGCTTTTCAAGTAGCTTTCTTTTTCTAGTAATATCCCCGCCGTAGCATTTAGCAGTAACATTTTTACCCATTGATTTTACATTTTCACGAGCTATGATTTTATTACCTATACTTGCTTGAATTGCTACTTCAAATAATTGTCTAGGCACAATATCTTTCATAGCTTTTACTAAATCTCTACCTTTGCTTAAAGCCTTTTGATTTGGCACGATAATGCTTAACGCATCAACTGCTTCTCCAGCGACTTTTATATCAAGCTTTACTAAATCTCCCACTCTATAATCACAAAATTCATAATCAAAACTAGCATATCCACGAGTAAGTGATTTTAATTTATCATAAAAGTCCATAATAATCTCATTCATAGGTATATCGTATTCAAGCAATACTCTATTTTCTGTTATATAATCCATTTTTGTTTGTATTGCACGGCGATTATTTAAAAGAGTAATTAAATTCCCTAAAAACTCGCTAGGAGTTATTATAGTAGCTTTTACATAAGGCTCTTTTATGTGGTCTATTTTATTTACAGGTGGTAAGTCGCTTGGATTTTGGATATTTAATACGCTTCCATCAGTTAAATTAACTTCATAAGTAACACTAGGAGCGGTTGCTATTAGATCCAAATTAAACTCACGCTCTAAGCGTTCTTTTATAACTTCCATATGCAATAAACCTAAAAAGCCAACCCTAAAGCCAAAACCTAAAGCAAGTGAAGTTTCTGGCTCGTATGAGATTGAGCTATCGTTTAATTTTAATTTATCTAAAGCATCTCTTAAATCTTCAAATTTATCAGTTTCAATTGGATAAATCCCCGCAAATACAAAGGCTTTTGCTTTAGCAAAACCTTCAATTGGTTCTGTTGCTTTATCTTTTGCTAGGGTTATTGTATCTCCTACGCTAATTTGTGCTATGTCTTTTAGTCCTAATACAACTATACCAACTTCTCCTGCTTTAATTGTATTTGTTGGCATTGGATTTAGTGGGTGTGGATAGCGTAAATCTAATACATTATGCTTTACGCCTTCGTGCATTAAATATATTTCATCGTTTTTATTAATCTCTCCATCCCTTACTCTAACTAAAGCTAAAGCCCCTAAATAGCTATCAAACCAGCTATCATAAATCAGTGCTTTTAGCTTATTTTGATTACTTTTTGGTGCAGGAATTCTCTCACAAATTGCTTGTAATAATTCAGCAATTCCTATCCCAGCTTTTGCACTAACTTCTATTGCATTAGAACAATCAATTCCTATTATATGCTCAATTTCAGCCTTTACTTTTGCAGGATTTGCTGCGGGTAGGTCAATTTTATTAATTACAGGGATTATTTCTAAATCATGCTCAATTGCCATATAAACATTCGCAATTGTTTGTGCTTGAACGCCCTGTGAAGCATCAACTACTAATAATGCCCCTTCGCAACTTGCTAAACTTCTACTAACTTCATACGAAAAATCCACATGACCTGGGGTGTCAATAAGATTTAAAATATAATTTTCTTTATTATAAGTATAATTTAATCTAACTGATTGAGCTTTTATAGTAATTCCACGCTCTTTTTCTATATCCATAGTATCCATTACTTGCTTACTCATTTTGCGTTGCTCTATAGCATTGCAAGTTGTGATTAAACAATCTGCTAAAGTGCTTTTACCATGGTCTATATGTGCTATTATTGAAAAATTTCTTATATTTTGCATTAAAGTTCCATTATTTTGATGTGATTTTTAATATTAACAAAAAATAATAAATTACAGATTGTAAAAAGGGCATAAAGCCCTTTTTTAGCAAAATTTCTTGTAATTTGTAGCTAGACCTGCAAGGCTAGTTTCTTTATATCTTGTATCCATATCTTTACCTGTTTCATACATAGTTTTAATAACCTCATCAAGCCCAACGCTAGGAGCACTCTCTCTATCCATAGCCATCTTAGCCGCACTTACAGCCTTTATAGCTCCGAATACATTACGCTCAATGCAAGGAATTTGAACAAGTCCTGCAACAGGATCGCAAGTTAGCCCTAAATGATGCTCCATTGCAATTTCAGCAGCAGAGCAACAATCAATCGGACTTGCCCCCATACTAAAGGCAAATGAAGCAGCTGCCATTGAAGAAGCTGAGCCAATTTCTGCTTGACAACCTGCTTCAGCTCCACTTATACTTGCGTTTTTCTTAAACAATGAACCTATCGCCATTGATACTAATAAAAAGTCTCTAATGTCTTTTTCACTCATACTTTTTACATGTTCTTTTAAGTATAAAAGCACAGCAGGAACTACTGCGCAAGCTCCATTGGTTGGAGCAGTTACTACGCGATTACCCGCTGCATTTTCTTCTGAAACACTCATAGCATAAAGGCTAAAATAATCTATAAAATCCAAATCACCCTTACGATTTAAATTCTTATCATCTAAAAGCATTAATTTTTTAGCTAATGCAGGAGCTCTTCTTTTAAGCTTGATTGGTCCTGGTAGGATTAGTTCATTTGAATTAGCACCTGCTTTAAAACTATCTTGCATTGCTTCATAAATCTCTTTGCAATAATTATTTATATATTCTTCGCTATTAAAATTAAGTTCATAAAGCATTGCAATTTCGGCTATGTTTTTATTGTATTTATTACATAACCACAAAAGCTCCGTCGCACTATCAAAAGAATAATCATAATTTTTTTCTTGATTAGTTTGATTAGTTTTACTAATCTCATCTTCACTTTTAATAAAGCCACCACCAACTGAATAATAAGTCTTAGATTTAACACAAGTATTATTTGAAAACGCTTCAATCGTTAAAGCATTTTCGTGATAGCTTTTAAATTCTTTAGAAAAAATAATATCACTATTTTCATCAAAATCTATTTCAAATTCATTTCCCAATAAAAGCTTTCTTTCGTTTAATCTTAATAATACAACTTGTTTTTGTTCTGGGCTTATTGTTTTTACATTTAAGCCACTAAGACCTAAAACCACAGCAATATCGCTTAAATGTCCTTTACCTGTAAGTGATAAAGAGCCAAATAAAGTAACTTTTATCCTAGTAATTTCTTTTAAATTTAAACCTTTTAAAAACTCATTTCCCGCAACAAAAGGTCCAACTGTGTGCGAACTTGATGGACCAATGCCGATTTTAAAAATACTTAAGTTACTCATAAGTTCATCTTATAAATTACACTTGTAATTGTGATAATTCCCATAATAGCTACGAAATAACAAGCCGCACCATTTTTATAAACTCTTAGCTCTGGGATTTTATATATAGCATATACAGGCATTAAAAATAATATTACAGCAATAATAGGACCGCCTAAATCTTCTATAAATCCTAAAATACTAGGGTTATAGTAAGCTACTATTATCATAGTTACATACATAAATATAGTTGTAAAGGCATTATTTTTACTAACAGCTTTTCCGCTTACTTTTTTAATAAGTCCATTTAAGCCTTCTCTAGCACCAAAATAGTGTCCAAAAAAGCTAGTTAAAATTGCCAAAAATGCAACAGCAGGAGCACCATAACTTATAATATTTCCATCAAATTTATTAGCAAAATAGCTAAGGATTGGAATATTTGCATCTCTTGCAATAGCAAACTCATTTTTATCAAGACATAAAATACAAGAAAATACAAAAAACATAACAAATACTAATAAAAGCGTAGCATTATTAAATAATATTTGCTTTCTTTTTGCGTCCGAGTTTTCTTTATATTCATTATATGTATTTAGGCTAAAAGTTGAAATCGCAGGAGAGTGATTAAAGCTAAATACTAATACAGGTAAAGTAAGCCATATTGTGCTAATAAATTCCTTTGCACTTGGAACTTCACCTAAAACTTCTAATTTCCAATGTGGAATTAAATAAAGTGAAAATAAAAATAATATTAAGCATAATGGATACACAAGCCATTCACAAACTTTAGTAACTAAAGTTTCATTAGTAAACATTACAGCCATCATAATTGTAATTAAAACAATAGCCAAGATTAAGCGATTTGGCTCGGCTAAGCCTAATTGATTTACCATAAATGAGCTTATAGTATTTGTAATACCAACCCCATAAGCAAGACAAATAGGATAAATTGCAAAAAAGTATAAAAATGTAATCACAATTCCTACTTCTTTACCAAAATATTTATTCACAGCATCAGTAATATCTCCACCTTTAGTAGAGCCTACAAAATATGATAAGAATAAATGTGATAAATAAGTCATTGGGAAAATTAATACACACATTAAAACAATAGGCCAAAAGCCACCAGTTCCTGCACGAATAGGTAAGAATAAAATTCCAGCACCAACAGCAGTGCCAAACAATGAAAACATCCAACGATTGTCAAATTCGCTCCATTTTTTCATTATTACTCCTTAAAATAATTTAAAGCCGCTATTTTAATTATATTTATATAACTTATTATAAATTTAAATCAAACTTTTAAAATAAATGTTACAAAATGTAACAAAATATTAAAATTTATAAAAAATAATATGATTTTGATATTTATTATCTTTTATTTATTATAATGACTTCGTTTTTTTAAATTTAAAGGAGATATTATGAATTTATTACATCCAAAGAGCTTAAAAGACATTATTAAAAAGCCAGATAATCAAAAAAATCCTTTTGAAAGATTAATTATTGCTTGCGAAGATAAAAGCAGTAAGCATAAGTAATTAACCAAAAACGCTTGAATTTATATATAATGATTTTTTGAAATTTTTATCAAGGAGAGCGTTTGCAAAGTTTATTAGAAGAAATACATTTATTTTTAGATTTAATAAATGGTTATTTGTATACTTATTTTTTAGTATTTGCACTAATTATTGTAGGTGTTATTTATACTATTAATACTCGTTTTGCTCAGTTTAGATTGATGGGTAATGTTTTAACATTATTAAAAGAAAAGCAAGACAACAAAGACCATGTTAGTAGTTTTGAAGCTTTAATGATTTCAACAGCTTCAAGGGTTGGTATTGGAAATATCGCTGGAATTAGCACTGCAGTTGTAGTTGGTGGTGCAGGTGCATTGTTTTGGATGTGGGTAATGGCATTTATAGGTGGTGCAAGTGCATTTGCTGAAAGCACATTAGCTCAAATATATAAAAGCAAAGATGAAAATGGTTTTCGTGGAGGACCTGCATATTTTATTGAAAAAGGCTTGGGAAATAAATTTTTTGGTAAATTATTTTCAGTTATTTTAATTATTACTTATGCTTATGGATTTAATGGACTTCAAAGCCATACTATGACTTCAGCATTTGAGATATATTTTCCTGATAACTTTAGTAATGCAAGTATAATTATAGGGATTATTTTAAGTGTTGTTGCTTTTGCATTATTCTTTTCAAATTCAAAATCACTTGGAAAAGTAAGCTCAATTATTGTTCCTATAATGGCTTTTGTTTATATTTTACTAAGCATTATTGCTATGGCTATGCACTATGATTTAATACCATCTGTGTTTAAAATGATTTTTAATAGTGCTTTTGATTTTCAAGCTATTTTTGGTGGATTTGCAGGTAGTGTTATAGTAATAGGAATTAAGCGTGGATTATTTTCAAACGAAGCTGGTATGGGTTCTGCTCCAAACGCAGCTGCAGCAGCAAATACAAGCCATCCTGTAAAACAAGGAATTATTCAAAGTTTTTCAGTGTTTATTGATTTAATTATATGTTCATGCTCTGGATTTTTAGTATTGTTCTCACAAAGTTACATTAATCAATTATCAACTGGCGAAACTAAATTAAATGCTTTACCTATGGTGCAACAATCAATGATGGAATATTATGGTACTTGGGGACTTCATTTTATAACTTTTGCAGTTATTTTATTTGCTGTAACTTCTTTAATCGGTAATTTTTACTATGCAGATGCAAATGTTAAAAACCTTACAAAAAATAATTTAAATGAATTAGTTTTTAAAATAAGTGCTGTTGCTATGGTATTTATTGGTTCTCAATTAGATTTAAAAGTAGCTTGGGATTTAGCAGATATTACAATGGCTGCAATGGCTTCTATAAATATCATTGCTATTTTATTATTAAGTCCTATTTTAATAAAATGCTTAAAAGATTATGATGAGCAAAAGAAAAGAGGTTTAGACCCTGTATTTAGCGCTAAAAAATTAGGTATTAAAAACGCTGAATGTTGGGATTAAGCAAGATTTGAATTAGGTTAAATCCTAATTCAAATTCTTTACCATTTATATCCAAATCCTATTCTTAAATCAAAATAATTAGGCACTTTACTTGAAACCTTGCAAATATCTTTATCGCAATTACTAGACTTTAATCCACTTGCTAAGGCTATATCAAATATATTAAAGAAATTAGCTCCCGTTGTAAGTATAGTCCCATAATCTTTTTTAATATCGTAAGCTAAGCCACCCCTTAGATTAAAATAATCATTAAATTCGTATTTAACACCACCGCCTAGCATTTGAGATTTATTGTATTTATTTGATAAAGTTGTGTTTGTAACTAAATCAGTATCAAAAGCAAAAGTAAAATCACTATATTTATATGCTAATCCAAATCTTACTTGCGGATTTAATCTCATACTACTTGAATGGAATTTGATTTTAGGATTATTTAAATTTTTAATAACCAATCCAGTAGAAAAATCATCAATACTATATAATGCTCCTATATCTATTCCAAAAGTATTTGTTGATTTTGCATTATGCAAATCATTTTTAATATTTATATCTTTAGAATTAACTCCATTCATATCTATTTTAATGCCTTTTTCTACTTGATATGCTTGAATATTCATATATTTTAAACTAGCACCTAAACTAAGCTCTCCATAAGGCATTATAAAACCATTTGCGTAGCTAATTGGCACTTCTGTTATCATTAGCATTGTTGTATTTAAAGGATTTTTTACACTATCTTGCATTGCTGAATGATTTAAATATTCTTCTTCGCTTACATTGGTTACGAATAGTTGTGAATTGCTTTTAAATAATTTTAAATAAATATATTTATCATCATCTTTTATTTTTATTATTAAACTACTTTTTTCTTTATTTAATGAAGCATAAGTATTAAGTGAAATCGTATTAAATAAGCTTACAGAAAAAGCACTTAAATCCCCTAAATTATTGTTATATTCTAAACCACTTAATATATTTAAATTAACTTCATTATCATAAACTGCATTATAAATTAATTCAATATCGTTTAAGGTATTTTCATCAAGAAAGGTATCTAATTTAGTATCTCCAATATCTAACAATAAATCATCTAAATTAACATTACCATCTTTTGAATTCTTTATCACATCTAAGACATTTTTTGTATCAGTATCACTTATTATATTTGTTAATAATTTTGTATCAACGCCATTGTTATTTAATTCTTCATTTGTATTATTTGTTGAAGTTATTAGCTCGGTTTTTATTGTTGTAGATAATTCATCATTATCTTGCATTTTATTTTTTAAATCACTAATTATATTGTCTAGCTCATCTTTAGCTAAATTATCATCTAATTCATCTTTAAAAGTTTTTGCTAATAAGGCTAAATCTTCATTATCGCTATTTGTGTTTCTTAATATAAAATCATCTATAACACTACCAAAATTACCAAATTTTAAATTATTAGCTCTTGAATTGTTGTTTGGATTAAAAATATGCTTTATTTTGCTTATATTTGCTTCAATTTTTTTATTTATAGATTTATCAAGATTAGATAATTCTAAAAGATTTTTTTGATTATAATTTGCTCCAAAACTAAAATTAACACCATTTTTAGAATAAATCAAACTAGCAGGATTATAATAAGCTGCAAAATCATTATCTTTAAGTGCAACTCCAGCATATCCCATACTCAAAGGTATATTGCCTAAACTACCAAATTCTAACGCCAAAGCACTAAAGCTAAAAGCACTAGTTAATATTATCTTTTTCATAATTTTCCTTTTTAAAATATTAAAAATTATATAGTTACTTTATTATTGTTACTTAATGTATCAAAAAAATAATTTTTAGATTATTTTATTTAATTAATTGGCTTAAAAAATATAATTTTTTATAAAATCTCTCAAAAGGAGATTGGTAAAATGACAAGCAAATTATTTGTAGAATTACTTTATAGCGTCGGCTTTATAAGTTTGTTTTTATTATTAGGAATATTTTATAAGCAAAAATATTAAATGGAATTTTGGTTTTTACTAATTTAGCTTTTAATAATGCAAATGATGATTAAAAATTAACCTTAAAATATTTTAAGTTTAAATTGTTTTTAAATTAAAGCTTAAAAATAGATATTAATTTTTTAAAGTTAGATGATTATTTAAAAAATTAAGATTTTCTTTAGCTTTTTTGGAATATATTAATTTCAACTTAATTTTAGGAGTTAATATGAAAGGTAAGGTTCCGTTGTGGAAATTTATCGCACCAGTTGTTGCTGGTTTGCTTGTGTTTTTGCTTTCGTATTTATTTGCTGATTATTCTCAGCTTAGTATGAATGCTTGGATTTATGTTAGCATTTTTGCTGCTTTAGTTGTAGGGCTTATCTTAGAGCCTATGCCACCTGCTTTTTTAGGTATTATTGCTATAGCTTTAGCAGTATTATTTAAAGTTGGACCTGCAAAATCAGGCGAAGTTGGTGCAAAAATTACTTCAGAAGCTGCAATTAATTGGGGTTTAACTGGATTTTCAAATTCTGTTGTGTGGCTTATTTTTGCTTCATTTATGATAGGAATTGGCTATCAAAATAGTGGTCTTGGTAAAAGAATTGCTTTAATTTTAGTAAATAAATTAGGCAAATCTACTTTAGGTTTAGGCTATGCAATTGCTATTGCTGATTTAATTTTAGCTCCATTTATTCCGAGTAATGCTGCAAGAAGTGGTGGAACTATTTATCCAATAGCTACAAGTATTCCTGCTATGTATGATAGCTCTCCTGATAAAGAACCAAGAAAAATAGGTGCTTACATAGCGTGGGTAAGTCTTGCTACTACTTGTATTTCAAGTTCAATATTTTTAACAGGTCAAGCACCAAACCCACTAGCTTTAGAGATATTATCAAAATCAGGTATTGCTGTAGTTGATTGGATGGGTTGGTTTTTATGCTTTTTACCTATTGGTATTATTTTGTTTTTAATCACTCCTTTATTAACTTATTATATCTATCCACCAGAAGTTAAAGGCTCTAGTAAAATTAGTGCTTGGGCTAAAGAAGAATTAGTAAAACTTGGCTCAATTAAATTAAAAGAATTATTAATGTTAAGCATTTCAATTCTTGCTCTAATTTTATGGATAGGTTCAAAGACTTTTGGAGTTAGTGCTACTACAACTGCTTTAATTGTAATTATTCTAATGATAGTTACTAATATTATTACTTGGAATGATTTTTTAGCTAATAAACCAGCGTGGAATGTTCTTACTTGGTTTGCTACTTTAGTAACAATGGCAGGTGGATTAAAAAATGTTGGATTTTTAGAATTCTTATCAAAATATACTGATAGTTTATTAAGTGGTATTAGTCCTACTTTAGCAGTATTTATATTATTACTTGTGTTTTGTTTATTAAGATATTTCTTTGCTTCTGGGACTGCATATGTTACTGCAGTTGTTGGGGTGTTTGCAATTATTGCAAGTAAAATTGCTGGTTATGATGCGTCTTTTATTATGATGTTTTTGCTAGCTCCAATGGGTATGATAAGTGTTTTAACGCCTTATGGGACAGGACATAGCCCAATTTGGTTTGCGAGCGGTTATATTAAAGGTGCAGAATTTTGGAAATTAGGTGCTATTTTTGGAGCTATTTATTTACTAATTTACACACTTATTGCGTATCCGTGGTTTAAATTCATTATTCCACATATTTTTTCGTAGGTCGTTTGTTAAACATTAGTAAAATGAGAAAAATTTAAGAAAAGGAGTTAAAGTGTCTAGTAAAATTGAAAATTTTTTAGGCAAAAGAGTTGATGGCACTAAATCACGCTTACCTGCTAAGCTTGATTTTTATCAAAGTGCTACTGGTTTAATTCTAGGGCTTTTTATGTGGGGACATATGCTTTTTGTTTCTACCGTTTTAATCAGTCCTGAATTTTTTGAAGCTACGGCTAAGTTTTTTGAGGGTTCGGCTATTTTTGATACGCCAAAACCTGCTTTAGTATCTTGTATGGTGCTTATTATTTTTATTATTTTCTTTATTCACGCTGCTCTTGGTATGAGAAAATTACCAATTACTTATCGCCAATGGCAAATCGCAAGAGAGCATTCAAAACTAATAAAACACGAAGATACAACGCTTTGGGTTATTCAAGCCTGTACAGGTTTTGTTATGTTTTTCTTCGCTTCAATGCACCTTGCAATGATGTTTTTTAATCCTGAAACTATTAGATTTTTAGGTGCAGTTGAAAGAATTGTAAATCATAATATGTGGGCGTTTTATTTAATTTTATTATTCGCTGTTGAGCTTCATGGTGGTATTGGTCTTTATAGACTTTGCGTTAAATGGGGTTGGTTTGATGGAAATGATGTGCATACTGCAAGAGCTAGAAGAAAAACTCTTAAAAAATTAAAATGGGTTATTAGTATTTTCTTTATAGTTTTAGGACTTGCTAATTTAGCAGTATTTATAAAAGCTGGTATTAGCTTATAACAAACAGAAAGGCTTAAAATGAAAGTAGAATTTAGTGATGCTTTAATAGTTGGTGGTGGTTTAGCAGGACTTAGAAGTGCTGTTGAAGTTGCTAAAAGTGGTCAATCAGTTACGCTTTTAAGTATTTGTCCTGTTAAGCGTTCTCACTCAGCTGCGGTTCAAGGTGGTATGCAAGCAAGTCTTGCTAATGGTAATAAAGGTGAAGGAGATAATGAAGATTTACACTTTGCTGACACCGTAAAAGGAAGCGATTGGGGATGCGATCAAGAAGTAGCAAGAATGTTTGCTCAAACTGCACCTAAGGCTGTTCGTGAGTTAGCTAGTTGGGGCGTGCCTTGGACTAGGATTACAAAAGGTCCTAGAAATGTTGTTATAAACGCACAAAAAGTAACAATAGAAGAAAAAGAAGAAGCACACGGACTTATAAATGCAAGAGATTTTGGTGGGACTAAAAAATGGAGAACTTGCTATATTGCTGATGCTACAGGGCATTGTATGATTTTTGGGGTTGCAAACGAAGCAATCAAACATAATGTAAAAATCATAGATAGAATGGAAGCTCTTAGAATTATTCACAAAGATGGAATTTGTTTAGGCGTAGTTGCAAGAAGCTTAATTGATGGTAGTTTAACTGCATTTGTATCAAAAGGCACAATGATAGCAACAGGTGGATATGGTAGAGTTTATAAACAAACAACAAACGCAGTTATTTGTGAAGGAACAGGTGCAGCAATGGCACTTGAGACAGGATTATGCTCTTTATCAAATATGGAAGCTGTTCAATTTCACCCAACTCCAATTGTTCCAAGTGGGATACTTTTAACTGAAGGTTGCCGTGGTGATGGTGGTATTTTAAGAGATGTTGATGGATACCGCTTTATGCCTGATTATGAGCCTGAGAAAAAAGAATTAGCAAGTCGTGATGTTGTAAGTCGCCGTATGATGGAGCATATTAGAAAAGGAAAAGGTGTTAAAAGTCCTTATGGAGAGCATTTATGGCTTGATATTTCAATCTTAGGTCGTGCTCATGTTGAAAAAAACTTAAGAGATGTTCAAGATATTTGTAAGACATTTAATGGAATTGACCCTGCTGATGAAGGTCCAAAAGGTTGGGCGCCGGTTCTTCCTATGCAACACTATTCAATGGGTGGAATTAGAACTAAGCCAAATGGAGAAACTCCAAAGATGAAAGGTCTTTTTGCAGCAGGTGAAGCAGCTTGCTGGGATATGCACGGATTTAATAGACTTGGTGGAAATAGCTGTGCTGAAACCGTTGTTGCAGGTATGATTGTAGGAGATTATTTTTCTGAGTATTGCAAAAATAATACAATAGTAGCTGATATGCAAGTGGTTCAAAAATTCTTAAACGATGAAGCAAATTATTTAAAAGAAATAGCAAATCGTGAAGGTAAATATAATATTTTTGAAATCAAAAACGAAATGAAAGATATTATGTGGGAGCATGTTGCTATTTTTAGAACAGGCGAAGGATTAGAATACGCAGTAAAACGCCTTGAAGAATTATTAATAGAGAGCAAAAAAGTAGCTATTAAAGATAAAGAGTTAAATTGCTCAAATCCAGAGCTAGAAGAAGCTTATAGAGTTCCAAGAATGTTAAAAGTTGCTTTATGTGTTGCTCGTGGTGCGCTTCTTAGAACTGAAAGCCGTGGGGCTCATTATAGAGAAGATTATCCAAAAAGAGATGATTTAAATTGGATGAAAAGAACTATGACTTATTGGGATGAAGGCTCAACTTTACCTAGAGTTGAATATGAAGACCTTGATATTATGAAAATGGAAATGCCACCAGCATTCCGTGGTTATGGTGCAAAAGGAAATATAATTGAAAATCCTTTAAGTGAAGTTCGTCAAAAACAAGTAGATGAAATTACAGAAAAATTACAAGCAGAAGGTAAAAGTAGAGCAGAAATCCAAGACGCACTTATGCCTTATGAATTACAAGCTAGATTTAAAGCAGCTAATCAAAGAATAGGGGTTGATTATGAGTAGGAAACTAACAATAAGGGTATTTAAATATAATCCACATAGTAAAATTAGCAAGCCACATTTTGCTACTTATACATTAGATGAAACTAGTGGTATGACTATTTTTATAGTTTTAAATCAAATTAGAGAAAAATTTGATGCAAGTTTGAGTTTTGATTTCGTTTGTCGTGCAGGAATTTGTGGCTCATGTGCAATGATGATTAATGGAAAACCAAAATTAGGTTGCAAAACTCTTACTAAAGATTATCCTGATGGAGTAATTGAGCTTATGCCTTTACCTGCGTTTAAACATATTAAAGATTTAAGCGTTAATACAGGTGAATGGATGGAAGGTATGTGTAAAAGGGTAGAAAGCTGGATACATACTGACAAAGTTACTGATATTTCTAAGATTGAAGAAAGAGTTGAACCAGCAGTTGCTGAAGAAACATTTGAGCTTGATAGATGTATTGAATGTGGTATTTGTATAGCTTCTTGTGCTACTAAAGTTATGAGACCTAATTTCATAGGTGCTGCAGGACTTATGAGAGCTGCAAGATACGAGCAAGACCCACACGATAATAGAACTTTAGATGATTTTTATGAATTAGTTGGTGATGATGATGGAATTTTTGCTTGTATGAGCTTACTTGCTTGTGAAGATAATTGCCCTAAACAATTACCACTACAAACAAAAATCGCTTACCTAAGACGCAAATTAGCTACAAATAAAGGCTAAAAATATTAAGAATTTGAAATAAGATTTTATTTCAAATTCTTTTTTTACTACTCATAAAATACTTAATAATTTTGCAAATAAAACTATCAAAAAACATATTATCAAAGCTAAAATATGAGCTTGCTTTACCAAAAAATGTTCTTTATTGTTTTTAAATCTCGCTATATAAATACTAATAAAAGTTATAAAAAGCATTAAAATTACTAGAGCTATTTTGATAAAAAACATAATTTTATTTATATTTGCAAAATTAGTATATTCATTATATGCTAGATAAATTCCGCTAAGAATTAATACAACAAAGCTAAGTGCATATAAAATACCTGAACTTTTAAAATAAGCCTTTTTTAGCTCATTAGCTTGTTTTAACCCATAGCATAAAATCGCATCAACAAATACATAACCTATAAAAATAATTGCTGAAAATAAGTGCAAAAAAATCACAATAAAATCAACCATTTAAACTCCTTTTTTTAGAAAAATATTATATTATTTTGCATATATAAATCTTAATTAAGGATAAGTTATGAAAGCAGTTGTAATTGGATTAGGATTAATTGGTGGCTCATTGGCTTTAAATTTGATGAAAAACAAATTTATTAGTGGAGTTTATGGAATTGATTTAAATAAAGAACACGAAAAAGAAGCTTTAAAGCTTAATTTAGTTCATGAAATTATAACTTTTGATGAGATTAAAACTTGTGATTTGATTTTTTTATGTGTTCCTGTTGGAGCTATTATTGAAATTATTAAACAATTAAAAGATATTCCAAAAACTACTACAATTATAGAATTTGGTAGCACAAAAGAAAGTATTCAAAACGCAATAAGCGATGATTTAAAAGAGCAATTCATACTAGCTCATCCAATGGCAGGAACAGAGCATAATGGTCCTAGTGCTGCTAAGATTGATTTATTTAAAAACGCTGTTTGTGTATTGTGCAATACCGAAAATACGAGCGTATTTCATCAACATAGAACCATAGAATTATTAAGCAATATTGGAATGAGAATTACTTTTATGAATGCAAGTTCGCACGATCATCATAGTGCCATCATATCTCATCTTCCGCATGTAATTAGCTTTTCTTTAGCAAATTATGTGTTAGATTGCGAAGATAAGAAAAACATTTTACACCTAGCAGGTGGTTCTTTTGCTGATATGAGTAGGATTGCAAAGAGTAGCCCTGCAATGTGGGAAAGTATTTTTAAAGAAAATAAAACAAATGTTTTAAATGCTCTTGATGGCTTTATAAATGAACTAAATGAGTTTAAGCAAATGATAAATAACGATGAATATCAAAAGCTAAACGAATGGCTTAAGAATGCTAATAAATTAAAAGAGATTTTATAATTTCATTGATTTCAATTAATATTTTTTTAATTGAAATCATAATTTTTCTTATTATTCCTTAAACGCTTAAACCATTGCTACATAGATATTTAAAAATTTTTTTACTATTAAATATTATTCAATTCTTTAATTGTAACATTAACGCAATTTTTTAAAAAGGAGTATTATGAAAT
Source organism: Campylobacter sp. RM12640 (assembly GCF_020137595.1). NCBI lineage: Bacteria > Pseudomonadati > Campylobacterota > Epsilonproteobacteria > Campylobacterales > Campylobacteraceae > Campylobacter > Campylobacter sp. RM12640. The sequence continues at coordinate 1,004 of NZ_JACGAU010000030.1, read as the reverse complement.
TAACAAACAAAATTCCAGCATTAATTGCTATCCCACTTGTAGTTTGCTTTATTGTATTGTGTATAGTGAATTATTCTAGTTCAAAAACTGATTCATTATCATTTACAGACAAAGCTAAAGAAAACGGCTTAAATGCCACTATGCTTTATGTAGATTCTTATTTTAATTCAAGAATAAATTTTATAGAGCAATTCTCACCAATTTTAGCAAATTCAATTAGTGAAGATAATCAAGATGAGAATATCTTTAAAATTCTTAAAAATTATTTAGGAATTTCAAATTTCTCTGCTTTATTTATTGGTATGGCTGATAGTGGCAAGTTTTATTATATTAGCTCTAATAACGAGCCTTATATAGTAAAAGACCAAGATGCAAGAAGTAGGGGTTGGTATAAAGATGCTATTAGTGCCAATAGGGCTTTATTAGGTAAAGAAGTTTATCCTGATGAGAGATTAAAAGAAAAAGTTATGACAATTTCAGCACCTATTATTAAAAATGGCAAAATCATTGGAGTAATTGGTGGAGATATGGCATTTAAAGATTTAAAAAATCAAATTTTAACTTTACATTTTTCTAAGACCAACACAATATTTGCTTATGATGATAAATTAGAATTTGTAATGCACCCAAATGAAGAATTTGAATTAAAGCAAGATGATGTTATAAAAATGATTGAAAATAATCTAAAAGATGGCATTTCAGTTCGCTATACCTTTAAAGGTGATGAAAAAACTGCAGTATGTATTAATTCAAATACAACAGGCTGGAAATTCTGTAGCACCAATTTAACTAGCGATATAGATGATACTTTAAATTCTTTATTAAAACAAAATATAACATTATTTTTCGCTTCTTTAGTGATTATTTTATTATGCTTATTCTTCTTAATCAAATTCTCACTTCGCCCACTTGAAATCATTCAAAAAGGTCTAAGAGAAGTATTCGCACTAATAAATCACGAAAGAAAAACAGCAAGCAAGATTGATTTAAATTCTAAAGATGAA
>NZ_JACGAU010000029.1:0-19963 GCF_020137595.1 Campylobacter sp. RM12640 | reverse complement strand
CAAATGATAAGCTAGGAGATTTTATAGATTTTACGAAAGAATTTAAAAAAGATTTAAGCGATACAAGATTAATTGATATAAGAATTTGAAATAAAATTTCAAATTCTTAATTTTAATTATTTTTTATCAGCTTCAGCAAAAATTTGAACTTTTACTTCGTTTGCTACTAAGCCCTCATTTGTATCTTTTGCTACATCAAAATCTTTTCTTAAAAGGTCAAGATTTAGGTCAAACCCAAGTTTAGTTTTATCTCCCATTGTAGCAACACCATTGATAGCAACATCAAATGTTACTTCTTTTTTAACGCCATTTATGTTTAATTCCCCTGTCATTTTTCCTTGTGTATCACTTACTTTTTCGTATTTACTCATAACAAAAGTAAGTTTTGGATTAACTTTTTCATTTAAAAAATCACTTGATTTTAAATGCTCGTCTCTTTTTTCACTATTTGTATCAACGCTTGCTACATCAACGCTTGCATTAAATACTTTAAAAGTTTTATTAGCTTCATCAAAATCTATCATCGCATCAAAACTTTTAAATTTGCCCTTAGCATTAGAAACTAACATATGTTTAACGCTAAATTCAACGCTAGTATGAACTTTATCAAGAACAAATTCACTAGCACCTAAAATACCTGCTAAGCTTAAAGCTAAAAATAATTTTTTCATAATATACTCCTAAAATAAAATAAGACTAATATAATCTCATAAAAAGATTAATCATTATCATAAATATTTTATCATAAGCTAAAAGGAGAAAATATGAAACATTTATTAATAATTGGAGCTGGTGGAGTTAGCCGTGTAGCAACCTATAAAGCAGCTGAATATAAATATTTTGATAAAATCACGCTTGCAAGTAGAACAAAAAGCAAATGTGATGAAATAGCAAGTTTTATTAAAGAGCGTTTAGGAGTTGAGATTGCAACTGCTACGATTAATGCTGATGATACAAATGCAGTTGTTAAGCTTATACAAGATATAAACGCTACGATTTTATTAAATGTGGCTTTACCTTATCAAGATTTAGCTTTAATGGACGCTTGTTCTCAAACTAAAATTCCATACATTGATACAGCAAATTACGAACATCCTGATTTAGCTAAATTTGAATATAAAGAGCAATGGGCTAGAAATAATGACTTTTTAAAAGCTGGTGTTCCTGCACTGCTTGGAAGTGGATTTGACCCAGGTGCAACGAATGTTATGTGTGCGTATGCGCAACAATATTTATTTGATGAAATTCATACAATTGATATTATGGATTGTAATGCAGGAGATCACGGCTATGCTTTCGCAACTAATTTTAACCCTGAAATAAACTTAAGAGAAGTTAGTGCAAATGGTAGATATTGGGAAAATGGCGAGTGGATTGAGACTAAACCACTTGAGATTAAAGTTGAACACGATTATCCTGAAGTTGGGGTTAAAGATAGCTATTTACTTTATCATGAAGAACTTGAGAGCTTATGTAAAAATATAAAAGGTTTAAAAAGAATTAGATTTTTTATGACTTTTGGACAAAGCTATATTCAACATATGAATTGTCTTAAAAATGTAGGTATGCTAGGAATTGAGCCAGTTGAACATCAAGGAATGAAGATAATTCCTATTGAGTTTTTAAAGACACTTTTACCTGACCCTGCAAGTCTTGGTGCAAGGACTAAAGGCAAGACAAACATAGGTTGTATTATTGAAGGTATTAAAGATGGCAAGGCTAAAAAAGTATATATTTATAATGTTTGCGTGCATGAAGAATGCTACGCTGAAACTGGCGCTCAAGCAGTAAGCTACACAACAGGCGTTCCTGCTGCAATTGGAACATATTTAATAGCAAGTGGCAAATGGAGCGGAAAAGGTGTGTTTAATATGGAAGAATTTGATGCAAAACCATTCTTTGATGAAATGAATAAAATGGGTCTTCCTATTAAAATACTAGAGCTATAAAAAATAAACAATAATTCTTATTATTTAAGAATTATTGAATTTTAAAAAAATTAATATATATTAATTAAGTTTTTATAAAATGGCGTTTTTTAAAAATGGGGGGGGGGTCGGCGATGTTAAGAGTTTTGTTAAAAGTTTTTGTTTTAGTTTTTACTTTATTAGTATTAAATGCTTGTTCTTCTGTCTTTTTAGGCTACGAAGAAGAAAATAAAAATAAAATATATTCTTTAGATACTAAAGACTGCGAATTACTTACGAAAAAAGAGCTAAAATACTCAAAAGAAAATGTATTAGAAAAGATTAAAGACCCACTTTACAACGGCAATTATTACGGATATCAAGCATTCTTGTGTAAGTCTTATAAAGATAGTATTAAGTTATTTGATTTGGTTGAAGATGGTTATAAAGATAAAGATGAAAAAAATCTATTGTTAAAGATTGGAGAAGGAGTTTTAGAAGGTCTTTTTAATGATAATATAACTGATTATAGCGGTCAATATTATGAAAAAATGCTAACTAATACATACAAATCAATGAGTTATCTAGCTTTAGGCGAATACGATGAAGCTGGAGTTGAAATCAAAAGAGCCTTAGATAGACAAAAAAGAAATAAAGAAGAATTTGAAAGCGATATTTTAAGCGAATTAAACTACTTACAACAAAAACCTAGAGAAAGTAATGAAGTAATAGACATTATAAATAATAGTGTCCCAATTCCTGCTTATAAGTCTTATGCTAATTATTCTAATCCATTTGTTAGCTATTTTTCTGCTCTTTATTATATTTTAGATGGTAGGTCAAATAATTCTATTGATTTATTAAAAGAAGTTTATTCTCAAGAAAATGATTTGCTGTTTTATCAAGATTATGAATTAGCTAAAAACAATTTCAACACTAAAAGAATAGCAAATAAAGTAAAAAAAGGAATGCAAATATCTAAAACAAATAAATATATTTGGGTAATTTATGAAAATGGTAAATCTAAATCTTTAAAAGAATTTAATCTATCATTGCCTATTGTTTTTATTAAGAAAAACGATAATGATATAGATTATAAAATTCCTTTTGGAAATGAAAAATACTCTGTTTATGCTAATCAATTAGCCGTTAGTAGTTTAGTGTTTTCAATAGCAATTTTAGGAGATAGTAGCGATGCTTATCCATTTATAGTAGCGAATAATCAAAAAACAAGGCTTCTAAGTGATATGGATAAAATAATAGGCGCTGAATACAAAGCTACATTAATACCTAGAATATCTAAGTCTTTTTTAAGAGCGATTACTAAAACAATGATTAGTGTAAAAGCCAATAAAGAGAATTTATATTCTGGCATAGGTGTTGATTTGGTAAATAATTTATTAAACCATTCTGATATTAGATACTTTATAGGTTTACCTAAAAACTATCAAGCAATTAGAATTGCAAATAGTGGAAGCATAAATATTGCAAGTCCAAATTCTCAAACACTATTTTCACAAGAATTAGATATAAATAAACATTATGTAATACTTGTAAAAATTCCTACAATAGGAACTGAATATATAACAATATTTGAAGAAAGGTAAAAAAATGAAAAAATATATCTTAACAGCTTTTGCTGTATTTTTATGTTCGTGTGCTAACAATGCAAATGTAATCAAAAACAATCAATGCTTTAATGTAAGCTATTTAGATGAAGATTTAAATAAAATTCTAAAATGCGAAGAAAGAAGCAATAATGATTTTAATAACCTAATAATTAGTATTGAACTTACTAATATAAGCAATAATGAACTAAATCTTAAATATTCACAAGATTGGTTTTATGATAATGGTATGCATGTTGATAATTTAGGTTTAGCTAAAAAAGAGCTAACACTACAACCAAAAGAAACAAAATATATAAAATTAGGTGCTCCAGCAAACGCACATAATTACAAAATAAAAATTAACAAATTTAATTAAGGAGACAAAATGAAAAAATACTACACACTAGCTTTAGCACTAAGTTTAGGAGCTTGTGCAGCTGCACCAAGTTATGTCGTTGATGAAGTAAGTAATGGCAAAAATCAGCCTGTTTCACTAGGTATTGATGATATAGATTTACAAAATGCGGCAAGAGATTTGATTAATTCTATGTTAGCAAGCCCTGTTTTTGCTACTTCAAATCCAAACGAACGCCATATTCTTGTAATGAGTAGGATTACTAATGATACAATGCAACATTTTGATACAGATATTCTTACTAAAAAAATAAGAATTGCTTTACTTAATTCTGGTCGTGTTTATGTAACAACAGCAATTGGAGCTAATGGGGCTGAAGATAATATGACCCACGCTACAAGAGAATTAAGAGATAATGACGAATTTAATCAAAAAACAATAGCTAAAAAAGGCACAATATTAAGTGCAAATAGGTCTTTAAGCGGTAAAATAATTCAAAGAAATACTAGAATTAAAGGAACTTTTAGCGATTCTCAAAGAGTTGATTATTATTTCCAAATGACGGTTACAAATCTTGATAATGGCTTAGCAATTTGGGAAGATGAAATAAAAATTAATAAACTTGGTTCAAATAGGAGTGTAGCATGGTAAAAAAAGTATTATTAAGTTCTGTATTAGCAGGTATTTTAAGTATTGGAGCATTTGCAGAAGAAACTAAAAATCAAGAAGTAGTTAATGAAGTAACAACACCAAAAGAAGAAAGTGTTGTAAGTCAAAATATAAAACCTTCAGTTGATGAAGTGTTGCCAATTAGCGATGAAAACAATGGCTTTGTTGATGATGAAAATGATATTTTAAGAATGATGAGTGAAGTAGCAGAACAAATAGAAGATAAAGCAAGTGGAAGAGAAGCTTTCATTTCTCCTGCTATTCCAATTCCTGTATTTAGAGAAGACCCAAAATACTATGATTATTTAGCAAGTGCTTATAGTGAAGCATTTTTAAGATTAAAAGCAAAAATCGTTATGGAAAAATACGGCATTTATCAAACAAAAGCTATTTTAAGTGGTTATGGCGATGATTTAAGTGATGCTGATATTGATAAATTAATAGAGCAAGAAATTAAAAGTCAAAAAGAAAAAAACAGAACAGCAGAAAACATTATAAATGCACTAATTAAAAAAATCGTAGGAGATGATGCTATAAAAGAACAAGAGTTAATTTATAAAGCTGAAAAAATCAAAAACTCTCAAGATTTTAAAACAGAATCGCTTAAAACAGCATTTGGTGCTGTAAATGGTTTAATTCCTTATGAAAATTATATTGTAAAAGGCAAAAATGGCTATGACCAAGTTGGTCTAGTAGCTTATATATCACCTAAATCAATAGAATTAGCAGAAGCTTTAAAAGGTGGATATTTAGCAAAACCAACAGCTAAAAAAGAACAATGCAAAAATGCAAGAGAATTAGCAAATAGTATTAAAACCCCACTTTCAAAATTAGGGCTTACATTTTTCTATGATGAAAATTGCCAACCAGCATTAATTTCTTATGGTATGAAAAACTATGAAAATAAAGGTAAATTTGCAGATAGAAAAGCTGAAAACGCTATTAAAGTTGCACAAATGAAAGCAGAGCAAAATCTAGCTATGTTTATAGGAACTCAAATTAGCACAAAAGAAAGAGAAAAAACAGTTCAAAGAGCTATGGAAAAAGTAGCAGTTGAAGTTAAGAGCAAAGATGGCATTGATGAGCAAACAGGTGGTTTAGTAGAAGAAAATGCTATTTCAACAGTATTCCAAGAAAATATGAGTGCTAGTGCAAGTATGAAACTAATTGGCACAAAAATTGTAAATAATTGGAGAAAAACAAAAGGTGAGCAAGGTGTAACAGGAGTAATGGTGTATTATTCGCCTGCAAGTGTTCATGAATCAAAAAGTGGTTTAAAACCTACACAAGCAGTAACACCACCAACAAATACTTCAAAAGTAATTCGCTCTAAAAATGTAGAAGTTGATGATTTCTAGGATTAAATTATGAAAAAGATATTAATTATTTTTTTAGGCTTATTTTTAGTAAGCCTAAATGCTAAAGTAGTAACTACAACTAGCACAAAAACTGCTACCGGAGAAGGCTACGGCATTACTTATAGCGAAGCCGTTGATAATGCATTAGCACAAGCTGTTACTAAGCTAAATGGTGCATATATTAAAGCTAGTAATTCTTTTAGTCAAACACAATTAGAATCAAGTGCAGACGGAACAAACATTAATGCTTTATTTAATCAAAAAATTAGCAAAGCAACAAATGGTCGCTTTAGCTCTTTTGAAGTTATAGAAAATACAAAAACAGAAGATGGATTTAGAGTAGTCGTAAGTATTCAAAAAACAGCAGTTTCAAAAAAATACGAACTAGCCGGAATGAAAAACGATAGAAGAAAAATCATCGTAGCACCTGCTCTAAGTCCGAATAATTTTTCTTTATTAGGAAGAGATAGCGAACAAATAACAAGAGATTTAAGATTTAAAATAGAAAGCAATATCCACAAAACTCGTAAATTTGATTTATTGGATAGACAAGAAGGAGAAGCATTAGCTATTGAAAGAGATATAATTTTAAATGACGCAAATAAAGATGAAGCTTTAAAATTAGGTCAAAATCTAGGTACTGATTATATATTGCTTTACACCATAAGCGATGTTAATACAACTAATAAAAATTACTCAATTATTGGCAGTGGTAGTAGTTCTAAAGTAAGTGTTAGTATAAATTATCAAGTTATTACATTTGCAACTAGACAAATAAGATTTGCTGATAGCATAAACCTTGATATAAAATCTAAAGATTATGATAGTATTTTAAACGATATTGCAAGCACTATTGTATTAAACACTCAAGCTGCTATTTATCCACCAAAAATAGAAAAAATCAGCAATAATCAAGCAGTTTTTACTCAAAGCCTACCTATAAATACACAACTAGAATGCTATAAAAAAGGCGATAAAATCTATGATAGTTACACAAAAGAGCTAAACGGCTACGAAGAAATTTTTAGTGCTTTAGTGCAAGTAACTAATGCAAATGCTAAAACAAGCTATGCAAAAATACTAGAAGGTAATGCAAATAAAGGCGATATTTGTAGATTTAAAAATATTGGCAACAACTCTACAAGTAATGATGCAAATGGAAAAGATGTAAAAGATATAACACCGGTTCAAGGTGGTGGATTTATATTTTAAAAATAAAAAGAATTTGATTTATTCAAATTCTTTTATCATACAAATTCTTACTATCTTTATACGCCATTAACTAGAGTTAAAGATTAATAGTTTAGCCCAACTTCTATCATTATGCTTCTTCCACTTGCATAATCATATATTAGCTTATCGTCTTTTTTGCTTGCGTTTATTTTATTTTTTGTATTTAATAAATTTTCAATATTTACATTTGCAAAAAACTCAATATCTTTTTTCATTTTATATTTATAAGCTATATTCATATCCCAAGTGAAGTGATTATTTAGCTTAATTAACTCATATTCTCTAATGCGTTCAGCTCTATTATAGCTAGAAATTAAAGCCTTTTTGCTAGGTGTAAATGTAAATAAATTTGTAAATCCTAAACCATAATCAGGAATATTTAAATTATATAAAAAGGTGATTTTGTATTTATCATAATAATCAATTATCGGAAGGTCTTTTTGAGCTATTATTTCACCATTATATTTAACTTGATTATTTCTATCCCACTCATCGCTTTTATAATCTTTAAAATCTGATTTTTTCTTTATATAGCTTGCACTTAGGCTAAAATCATTTAAGGTATTAAAAATTTCAATGCTTTTAGCGTTTGCTATATCTAGGCTTATAATATCAGCTTTTGAAGTGCCTAAATTAGTATAAACTTTATAATTTTTTGATAAATTTTCATCATCAATATTGGCTAAGCCTAAAGTTTCTTTATCGCTTAAAACCACTTGATTTTTGCCTAATCTTTTTAAGTATTTTAAACTAAGCTTTGTGTTTTTAAACTCGCCCCTATAAAATACGCTAAACTCATCATTAAATGAGCGTTTTAACTCGTTAAAATTATACATATTTTTCTTACCGCCAGTTTGCTTAAACTCTTCATTATAATCGGTTCTACTTAGAAATTGTGTATAAGAATAAATCTTATCATATAGCTTATATGCGAAGAAATTCTTACCATAATATCTATTAAAACCAGTTCCAAAGAAATTGCTCTCATCACCTAATAAATCAAACTCACTTGTAATTCTAGGAGCTATATTAAACTTTTTAATAATACCATCATAGCTTCCCCTTGCACCTAGCCTTAGATTAAATCTTTTGTATTGAATATCATCTTCTAAATATAAATCAAAATTAGTTGCGCTAATTCCTGTTTTAAATTCCGGAGTAAAAGTTGCGTTTTTTAGATATTGCCCTGCTCCTGCATTGCCTTTCCTATCCACAGCATCACCCATTAGGCAAAATACATCACCATCCTTACAAACCACATCATTAGGTAAAATAGCGGGATTATAGTATTCTGCTAAGTGTTTTAAGGTCTCATAAGAAGCTTTTTTATGACTTAGCTCAAGTCCTGCATAAAAAGTATGCTCTGTATCTTTAAACTCTTTTACATCGCTTTCAAAATCAAGCTTATAATTTAACTCCTTTGTTCGTTCCCTTATATCTCCATAACCACCTTTCATAGAGTAAGTGCCAATGCCCCAATTTGCAACTTTGTTTGTAAAAAAGCCAAATTTCATATTTTTATCAAAATACCTTGCACTATCTTGAATGCTGTAGCCTAAATTTTGAGTGATATTAAAGCTATCAAATTCGCTAAAAAGCTCAATATTTGAAATTATCCCGCCAAATTTAGCTTCTAAATTAGAATCAATCACACCTTCTAAAAAGCCCTTATAAACGCTAGGTGCATAGATAATGCTAGGCCTAATTATATGATTATCTAAAGCAATAAAGCCTTTTAATAAAAAGTTTTCATTTCTTCTACTTTGATTAGGATAAAAATATCCTTGCGCTAAAACTTCTCTTTTTGTTGGCATTTTTATCATTGAAGTTGTTCTTGAATAATCAAACAAAATCCCATAATCATCGCTAAAACGACTTTCTAAATAAATATTTTGATTTTGTTTTACGAAATTATTATTTAGGTTTTTGCCACTTTTTGTTGCATAAGAAGCTTTGTTTTCTTCATCTATTATGATTTTATTAAGGTTGCCATCTGTATAGCTAGTAGATATTCTAGCTCCAAATGTTTTAATTGGGTCTTTTAGTTTAGTATCTATTACCCCACCTTCAAAATTGCCGTATTTTGCACTAACATTACTATCTAAAACTTTTATACTTTTTAAAATATTTGTATTAATCACGCTGCCTTGAGCTCCCATAACAGGTGCTCTCCATAGTGATGCTGCGTTTATGTTTTGATTACCTGCTGGGTCAATCGCATTATCAAAACTCATCCCATTTACTAAAAATGCGTTTTGATAAAACGGTGCTGCGTTTATGCTAAAATCCTTTGGGCTGATTTCTGCTTGATTTGTAGATATATTATCAGTTGAGTTAGAAAATATATTAGAATTTTGCTTTACAACCTCATCTATTTTTTTACTTGAATTTGTGTTTTGAAAATTATATATTTTATAACTTGAGTATTTTGAATACCCCCCCCCATTAGCTAGATTTTGTCTATTTTCTACGCTAATTTCACCTACATTTAAATCATTTGCATAAACTAAGCTTGCAAATAATAATAAAGATAATTTAGTTTTCATTCGTTCTCCTTTGAAAAACGATAATTATTACCAAATTAACTTAAGCTAATATGAATTTAATACTAATTATTAAAATCTAAATATAAATTAAAAATTCAAATTAGAATTCTATTTACATCTTACTATATTTCAAACTTAATTTAAATTTTACCAATAGTAATTTGTATTATTTTTTAATTTCAATAATCAAGCTTAGGGCGTATTGTTTCATCACTTGAAGGTGGGAGTTCTGGATAAACTATCTGTGGTAGTTTGCCACTAAGTGATTTTAAAAAGCTTATTATATTTTTGATTTCTTGCTCGCTTAGTTCAATTCCAAGCTGAATTCTTCCCATAGATTCAACTGCTTCAGTTAAGCTCCAAATACTGCCATTATGAAAATATGGAGCTGTTCTTGCTACATTTCTTAAGGTAGGAACTTTTACTCTATTGTTTTCATTTCCGTTAAAATCTCCATAATTTACATATTGATACCTAACAAAGCCAAAACCCCTAAATGCTCCGCCAACATTTATCCCGTAATGACATAAAACACAACCTTTATTAATAAATGTTCTAAGCCCTTGTTTTTCATCAAAACTTAAAGCATTTACATTGCCTTCTAAAAACTCATCATATCTTGAAGGAGTTATCAAAGTTCGCTCAAATATGCCAATAGTTGCTGCAATTAAGTCAAAATCAATATTAATATCATTTGAAAAAGCGTCTTTAAACTCATTTACATATTCAGGAATACTTTTGATTTTTTCTACTACGATTTGGCTATCTTCTGCCATTTCTACATTAGCTTGGATAGGTCCTTTTGCTTGTTCTTTTAGATGATTTGCTCTGCCGTCCCAAAATTGATTCGGGTTAAACACTGCATTATAAACGCTTGGAGCGTTTAGATGATGTGGATTTGCTTGCCATTTGTGTCCTGTACTAGCTGCTATGCCATCAACTCCACCTAAGCCTAAATTATGACAAGTATTGCACGATATTAGCCCGCTTCTTGAAAGTCTTGGGTCAAAATAAAGCTTTTTGCCTAATTCAATTCTTTTAGTTGTAGTTGGATATATTTCATAATCAGGGCTTGTATTTTTAATTAGCTCTTCTAATTCATAAGCATTGCTAGGGATTGCTTTTAGTCTTATTTTTTTAGCATAAGCGATTAGAGTTTTATCATCTATATTAAAAATATCTTCTCTAATTTGTCTAAAACTGAGCTCATTAGAAATTGCAAAACTAAGTGCAAATCCTAAAAATATTAATTTTTTCATACAAGCTCCTTTTAGTAATTTTTATAATGATATTAATAATTATTTAATAATATTAAATATTAATAATTATAATCAATAAAAAAGGAAAGATTATGAGAAAACTTTTTATTTTGTTTTTTTGTGTTTATGCAATAGCTAGTGATTTAGAGAACAAATGTAAAGAAAATGATTATTCATCTTGCACAAATCTAGCAATTAGCTTAATAAATAGTGATATTAAAAGAGCTAAAAAATTATTAGCACTATCTTGTGAAAAAGATGTTGCCTTAGCTTGTCATCGCCTAAGTATGATTTATTTTAATGGTGCTAAGAAAAATACACAATTAGCAAAAGAATTAGCAAATAAAGCTTGTGATTTAGGCTATTTGCAAAGTTGTCATAATCTAGGAAATATTTATAAATACTCTTTAGCTAAAACTAAGCAAGATTTTCTTAAAGCAATAAATTATTATGAGAAAAATTGTGATAAAAAATACGCAAATTCTTGCTATGAGCTTGCAAATTTATATCAATATTATTTACCTATAAATGATGATTATGTTTTGCTAAATCATAGTAAAGCTTGTGATTTAGATTTAGCCGCGTCTTGCTATCAGATAGGCTATTTTGCGTATTTTAAAAAATATAATTTAAATGATTTAAAACTTGCTTTAAAATACTTCTTAAAAGCTTGCGAACTAAATTACAACCTAGCTTGTATGATGAGTGCAAATATTTATGAAAAACAAAATAATTTAGAAAATGCTTTAAAATTTTATAAAAAAGCTTGTGATTTAAGAAATTTTACATCTTGTAATAATTACGAAAGAATTAAGGATAAGAAATGAAAAAATTATTATTAATATCAAGTTTTTTTGTAAGTTTAAGTTCCTATGATTTTGGTATTAAAATAAATGAGTTTAATTCTAGCGAAGTTGATAGTTATTTTAATTATGAATATGGAAAAAGCAGACCTTACACATGCAATCTGCGCTCATCTTTCTTGCCAAACACAAAAAAAGGCGAAATTTTTAAGAAAATGTTTGGTGATAAAAAAGCTTATAAAAGTCTTAGAAGTCTAGCTTGTAATATTGATGAAAATAATTATTTTTTATGGCTTATTTTTAAAGATGATATTTTAAAGCAAATAAAATACGAACTTAATAAAAATTACGAAGATTTAAAACAAGAATTATTATTTAAATATGAGTTAATCAAAGAAAACAAGGTAAATCTTGATGATTATTATATAAGTGATTATGATGAATTTGAAATAGCAATTAACACTAAATGCAATGCTAAATATTGCAGAGATTTTAGTATTTTTAAGATTAGTGATAAGATTGAGCTTGTATTAATTAATGCAAATTTTAACAATATAAAAAAATCAAGCATAATAATTAGAGCAAAAGATTTAAAAGAACTTTATGATAAAAATAAATTTTAATTTAAAGTGATTTTAATTTTCATTATATTACAATCTAATAATGATTATTATTTTGGGGATTTTATGAAGAAAGTTTTTCAATGTTTTATTATTTGCTCTTGTGCTTTAGCAGAAATTAATGTTGGCAGTATTGATGTAATTGGTGAAAGTGCTAGTTTGATTATTAATCAAAAAAGTACTATTTATTCAAATAAATTTTTAAAAAATTTTGCAAGCAATAATAAAGACATAAGCTCTATTTTAAAATACAATCCAAATGTAAGCTTTGATGTAAGCAATAATTCAAGCTTTAATGGTGCAAATATTGTGCCTGATAAAATAAGTATAAACGGAAGTCTTTTTTATCAAAATAATTTTACCCTTGATGGAATAAGCATTACAAATGACATTGACCCAGCGGGTTCAAGCACTGCATTAGATGACAAAGGGCAGTTTGAAACACCATCTCAAGGCGTATTCTTAAATACTAATATTCTTGATAGTGTAGAAGTATTTGATAGTTTTATCCCTGCTAAATACGGAGAATTTACAGGCGGTGTAGTAGATAGTAAGAGCAAAAATCCTAGCAAGGATTTAAGTTCTTATGTTAATTTTGGTTTTACTTCAAGTAATTTAACTAAGACTTTATATCCTGATTGCGATGAAAATGATATTTCATGCCTTGCTAGAATAACAACTTATGAAAATGATTTAAGCAATACAAGTTCAAAAAAATGGAAAAAATATAATACAAATTTTGGATTTTCAAATACTTTTAATGAAAAATTTGGAGTTTTGTTTGATTTTTCAGACTTAAGAAGTGTTATTACAAAGCCTAGCAAAGCACTTGATGAGAATTCTTATGATATTAAAAATATAAGCCAAAACTTTTTATTAAAACTTAATTATATTGCAGATAATGGAATAATCCTAACTCCAAGCATAATTTATGCACCTAGCAAACAAGAATACAATACAAGCGATAATTTAAACGGACATTACTCAATTACTCAAAAAAATATCGTATCAAAAATCAATTTATTTTATGAAAACGATAATTATGCAATAGATTCAAACTTATCTTATTCTAAATTAAATTACAATAGAGATTCTGATACTAGCATTATGCAAATTTGGAAGAGTTCAAATATAAATAATTGGAGCAATTCTAGTATAGCAAGAGTTGGATCAACTACTGCTGTTGATAGATTGCAAGATAATTTAAGCTTAGATTTTGATTTTAAATATTATTTAGATCATCATACTTTAAATTCAGGTTTTATTCTTAGCAATACAAAAGTAAGCCATCAAATTGATGAAAATGGTGCAATTTATGCAACTCCTAAAACTTTAAGTGGTGAGTGTTTAGCAAATGATATTGCGTGTTTAAAAGATGATTCGTTTAATAATGCAGGGCAATTCTTATCTAGTTTGATTAAATATGATGGAACAAAACATGTAGTAAAATCAAATAATCTTGCATTTTATTTAGAAGATGAGTTTAGCTTAGATGCTTTTACTTTAAGATTTGGTGCTAGAGCAAATTATGATGATTTGTATAAGAATTTTAATCTTGCTCCTAGAATTAAAGCTGATTATGAGTTTAATGAAGATAGCAAAGTAAGTTTAGGTTATGCAAGATATTATGGAAGAATGCCTTATGCTTATGTTTTAAACTCGCTCATTTCTTCATCAAATCAAACTTATACAAGAACAACAGCTCAAGAAAAATGGAGCTTAAAAGCTGATTTTAAAAGCCCTAAAATGAGCCAAAATAAATTAAAAACTCCTTATGATGATGAGATTGCGTTTTTGTATCATCAAAAATTTTCTAATATTAGTTACGATTTTAAATATATTTTTAGAAATTCAAAAGACTTAATAATGACAGCTAAATCAAAAAGATTAGGCATAATTGAAAGCGATGGAATAGAAAAAACATATTACGCAAATATAGGAAAATCAAAAAATCATAATTTTAGTTTAAATATTAGCAATGCAAATGAAATAGATATTTTTGGTGTTAAAAATAACTTTGCTTTAATAGCTAATTATGCTATTCATAAAAAGAATATGCAAGATTATACAACAGACCTTTTTAGCTTACTTGATAGCAATATAAGACCTGATAAAAACGGAAGAAGCTATGATAAAGAAAATATTATGTGGGATGGAAAAGTCATAAAAATAGAAGATAAACCAAATCTAAGCTTTGCTAAACCTTGGGCTATTAGACTTACTACAACGCATAATTTTAATAATTTTACATTATCAAATTTTATTCACTATGAAGCTGGATATGATTATGAAAGAGCTTATGATTTTATAATAAATGATACTACTAAATTGAAGGCTTATGAGATAGCTCATCAAAACTCTAGCATTTTATATGATTTAAAACTTAAATATGAAAATCAATTCAAAAAAGTAAATTATTACGCAAGTATTGATATAGGAAATGTTTTTAATACAAAAAGAGCGAATAACGAATATTCTATGATGCAAGGTAGGTCGTTTTATTTTGAAGTAGGAGCGAAATTTTAATGCCAAATTTAGTGCTAGAAAATGAAATAGATTTTATAGTTTTTATTATATTAGGTGTAATGAATGCTTTATGTATTGCGGTTTTGATTGAAAGAATTGTGTTTTATTGTGTTTTCAAATATGAAAATTATAAAAGTTTAGAAGAATTTGAAATAGGAATTAGCAAAAATCTAATAATTCTTTCAATCATAGCCCAAAACGCACCTTATATAGGGCTATTGGGAACTGTTTTTGGCATAATGATGGGTTTTAACAATATTGATGATACTGGTAAGATAATAAGTGCATTAAGTGGTGCTTTAAAAGCTACTGCGGGTGGGCTTATTGTTGCAATACTTGCTTTAGTCATATTTAATATTTTTGATAGATACAATGCAAAGCTGATTGTAAAATATAAAAAATTAAATAATCTTGTTACAAAATGAATAAACCTACCTTAAACATAATCCCATTAATTGATGTAATGCTAGTAATTATCATAATATCACTTAGCGTACAAAGTTTTGTAAAATATAAAGCAATTGATGTAACCCCACCACTTAGTAAAAGCGAACAAAATGCTGAAACCAAAGCAAATGTTTTAATAATTTCAAAGGAATTTGAATTAAGAATAAACGATGATTTAATTAGTTTAAATGATTTGGTAAGCAAAATTAATAAAGATGAGAAATTAAACATAATTTGTGATGAAGAATTGTATTTTAAAGATTTTATAAAAGTAATTTATGAATTAAAAAATAATAATTTTAATAATTACACAATACTTACAAGGCTTAAATAATGAAAATAATTATAATTTCTGTTTTGATATTTTTAGCTCAAATTTTTGCCGTTTCTATAATACATATAAAAGATGAAAGCAAATTAAAAAATCAAACAAGCATAAGCTTAAGTGCTAGTAATTTTAGCTTTATACAAGATAGCCCTAAAGAAGAGTTAGTGGAAGAAAAGCTTGAAGAAGTTAAAACTGAAGCAAAACAAGAGATTAAAGAAGGTATAAAGAAAAAAATCAAACCTAAAGAAGAATTAAAAAAACAAAGCGAAATAAAAAAAGTAAAACAAGTTATAAAGCCTGAAGTAAAACAAGTTGTAAAACAAGAAGAAAAGCAAGAAATTAATCAAAATTATGGAACAAATATTGAAGGAAAAGCCAACGCAAATAGTCTAAACAATAATTCCAGCAATGGTTTAAATGATAAAGCTTTAGCCTTGTTTATAAATGAGCTTTTAAATAAATATAAAAAATACCCAAAAAAAGCAAAAATGCTAAATATTAAAGGCAAAGTAGTAGGTAATTTTATGATAAAAAACGACGAGCTTACTATAAATATTATAGAAAGTTCTCACGAAATGTTTTTGCAGCAAACAAAACAAACAATAAGAAAAGTCAAAAACAAAATCCCAAAACAAGCACATAATATGAAAATATCTTTTGTTATTAATTACAAAACAAACGAAGAAATTTGATTTATTCAAATTCTTTTATCATACAAATTCTTACTATCTTTATACGCCATTAAAATAGCTAATAAATCTCTTTCATCTTTGATATTTTGAATATTAATTTTGCTAAGTATTTCTTCCATACTCTCACGAATGCTTGTGCCTTTTACTTCTATGGCTTCGAATGGTTTTTCTTTAGTTTGTTCTTCTTTTTCTTCTTGTTTAATTTCTTCTTTTGTATTTATTGCATTATTTCTTAAATTTTCTTTTTCTTTAACTCTAGCTTGTAATTCTTCAACGCTTGGCATTTTCTTACTATCTATATAACCTAAAGGAAAATCATCAGGCAAACCTAAAGATGGCATATTTAGTGAGTTTAGCGTTCTATCAAGCTCTTTTTTATCAATTTCTACCCAATTTTTCATAAATTCTTTGCTTATTTCTTCTACTAAATCAGGGTCTAATGCTCCAAATAAAGCTAGATTAAGTATTTCACTTTTATCTAAATTTCTATCATTAAAAGGATTGTAAGTTGGATCGTTTTCTAACTTTTCTTGAGCTAGTTTAAGATATTCTAAACTAGCCTTTCCATCTTCATAATAAGGTTTATTAGCTTGAATATCTAGGTTATCATTATTTGTTTTTTTACTAATTTTAGTTGTTGGATATGTTATATAAGAATTAGCCGTTATTTTCATAATCATCTCCTTTATCATCTATATCAGCAAAATTAACAAAAACTTTAAAAATATAAAACTTATTTAAATTTCTTTTATTTGACTTGGGCGTGGTAAATTTGGCTTTAGTTCTTTTGTAATATTTGGCTTAATTATTAGAGCGTATCCACCTAAACCATCTTTATCCCATACGCTATAAAATTCTTTTTTAGAGCTTAGATATTCGCCAAAGCTTGGGTCATATACTTTCACAAAATCCCCATTAATATTATTTACCACTACAAAATGTGGAAATCTCGGGTCATTTTCAATCTTTACTATAAAAGGCACGAATATTTTTTCAAATATATTACGATTTAATTTATAAGCTTTTGCATTAAAACCCAATTTATTTAACGCATTATTTAATTCATTAAAACTTAGCATATTAGTATTTTTATCTAAAACTTCTAAAATATCTTTTTCACTAAAACGCTTGATATTTGTTAGATTTAGTAATGTCGCTATACTACTTGCCCCACAAGATTCTTCATAACTTTGTCTTACTACGGAGTTATTTTTGATTTGTCTATAAGACTTCACTGCAAACTCGGCATTAAGACAAGTTATAGTTATAAAGATTATTAGAATTTTTGCCATAAGCTAATACCAAACACACTATCAGGAGCAGCTGAACCACCACCAAAACTAGCGTTAAAACTGATACTTGTATCATCATTTATACTATAAGTTGAGCCTACACTATATGTTGGGATACTTCTTAGATTTGTATATTTTACACCATTGATTTTCTGAGCTGCTTGAAAACTCTGTGAAGCTTCTAAATCAAGCGTAATTTTAGGGCTTAATACTATACTAAGATTTGCACCAAAATTATAAGAATTTCCATAATTTATCGCTAGTTTATCAAAAGTCCTAGTATCATTATATGTAAATCCCATATAAATACCCCAAATAGCAGGGTCGCTATATCCTTTTAAGTTTAGCTTAGCTGAATGTGATTTAAAATAAAAACTTTTATTTGTATCAAGTGCTTTTTCTCTTTGTAATAATCCTGCTTGATAAGAAAAACTAAGTATTTTATCACTAAAACTATCAAATCTATAATTAAACCCAAGCCACAAGCTCTCAAATGAATAATGAGTTTCACTCATAGGCTTACCCGTAAAAAAATTACTATATTCATTTCTAGTAGCATTAGCGCCAATTGAAGTTATAAAATCAAGCTTGTTATTAAATGAATATATCAAAGTTTCATTCAAACTAAGCCTTTTATTATCAGTCCAAATCACAGGATCGCCTCCTATTATTAGACTTGGATAACTTGTGTAGATATTAGCATTCCCGCTAGTGATTAAACTAAGACTTGTAATGCTTCTAAGTCCGATTTGTCTTTTAAAAAGACTATCAATAGTAATAGCATCAGAGCCAAATAAAAAGCTTAAAGTAAATGCTATAAAAAATAACTTTTTCAAACTCTTCCTTTCAATTTAAAATATAAAATTTCAAACCCTTTTATCATATAAATTCTCGCCATTTTTATAGGCTAAAAATATAGCTAATAAATCTCTTTCATCTTTAATATTTTGAATATTAATTTTGCTAAGTATTTCTTCCATATTCTCACGAGTGCTAGTGCCTTTTACTTCTATGGCTTCGAATGGTTTTTCTTTAGTTTGTTCTTCTTTTTCTTCTTGTTTAATTTCTTCTTTAGATTGTGATATTTTTAAATCTTCATCTGTATTAGAAAAAATACTTTTCATTAATTTATTTTTTTCTTCATCATTTATGCTATCTGAAGTTAATTTATCTAAATTTTTAAAAAGTTTATTTAGAGTTTTTACTAATTCTTCTGGATCAATGTCTGGAGATTTCTCCAATTCCAACCTTATATTCTTTACAACATCAGGGTCTAACGCTCCATACATACCATAAGTTAGCTTATCACGAAGACCTAAATTATTGTCATATAATGGTTTATAGGTCGGATCGTTTTCTAGCTTTTCTTGAGCTAGTTTTAGATATTCTAAACTAGCCCCATCATTTGCTTTATTTTGTGAGTTTTTATTATTAAGCGTATTTGCATAAGTATTTGAAAAATTATTTACTCCATTAACCATCATAATAAATCCTTATCTTGCCATTCTTAGCAAATCTGCTCCTACTGCTTGTTTTATTTCTCTTAATACTTGATTATATTCTAATTGAAAACTATTCGTAGCTTCATGGTCAAACCAACGATTAAGCATATATATTAATTCTCGAACTGTACTAGCATTTGAAAGATTTAAATACTCTTTTTCTACAGCATATACATGAGTAACTGGTGCCATCACTCCATTACCCACATTTGTATTTTTTATACCGTATAATAAAACATGACCTGTTATAGTTCTGCCGCCTAATGCGCTAATATAATCTACAAGTCTGCCGTAATTTCTATCAATATGCTCTCTAGTACTAGGATTCGCGTAACATTGAGTTTGCCCTAAAGGACAAAGCCCTATACTATTTTTTATCAATAAACCATCACTATTAAATCTAGCGCCTAACTCATTTGATGTATGTGGGATAGCCAACACAAATGCCATACCACCATATGTGTATATATCGGTTAAAACATACCCGCCACGAACCTTATTCATTTCTTCAGTATTTAATACCTTAACACCTAATGAACTATCGCTTATAGCACCTTTGCTAATATCTGCTAATAAATCATTAGCATTAGCACTTAAGCCTAAAACGGCAACTAAAGATAAAACTTTTAATGTTTTTTTAAACATTTTTTCTCCTTTGTTTTGAAATAAAATCTCATAATATCTTAAGAAATTTTAAATAAAACTTAATATTAAAAATATTATTAATATTTGTTACTTTTCGTAATATTTTTAAATAATTCATAATTTTAAATTCCTTTAAAATTAATGGAATTTGAAATAGGAATTTAAACTTTT
>NZ_JACGAU010000028.1:0-20295 GCF_020137595.1 Campylobacter sp. RM12640 | reverse complement strand
TTTTTTAAAAAAAATTAAGAATTTAAAAAAAGCATTCTAAATTCTTAATTTTAAATTCTACTAGCGGTATTTAATTCATAAATACTCTGCTAGAAATACCCCCCCCCTATCTCGTGTAACATAGAGCGAACGCAATTTCTACCATCTTCTTTTGCTTTATATAAATAAGCATCAGCAGCTTTTAATACTGATTCAAAATCTCTATTATCAGCATTTCTACAAGCTACACCAATACTTGTGCTACCTTTCCAAATCACTTTTTTATGTTCGTCTAATACTTCTATACCATTTACTACTGCGTGTAAAGCATTTGCAATTGCTACTGCTTCATCTAAAGAATATTTTTGTAATATTACTAAAAATTCATCACCACCTAAACGGCAAAAGTGTATGCTATCTCTATCGTTATACTTATACTTATTGCATAATTCATTAGTATCAAAAAAATATTTAACAGCATTTGAAAATTGTTTTAAAACCAAATCTCCTGCATGGTGTCCATAAGTATCATTAACTTCTTTAAACTTATCTAAATCTAATTGAATAATAGCACAGGTTGGGTCTTGATATTCATTCCATATATTATTTAATACAAACATAGCCTGTCGTCTATTAAACAATCCTGTTAATTCATCTGTAATTGATTTTTTCTTATTTTCTTGAATTTGTTCTTGCAGTTGTTTTTCTTTTTTATTAAGACTTGATTTAATATCTGCTTCAATTTCTAATAATTTCTCGTTTCTAATCTCATAAATTTTTAAAAGATTTGATAAGGTAATAGTTAGAATTTCTATATTTTTATCCATCTTTTCATTTATCATCTCAAATGCTCTTTGAGGACTATTACCAGCTTCTATAAATTTAATTTGTTTAGCTATTTTATAATCTTCTCCAACTATATGAAAAATCAGCCAATTTTTAACAAAATAAGCCAAGTTAATTGCAAGTTCTTTTTGATATACCATATCATCTTCACTATTTTGCTTTAACACTGCATCTCTCATCTTACCTAATTGTGATATACACTGCGAGTGAATATCTCTGTGGGTTTCTACATATTTTGTATATATAGCCATACTTTTCATATAATCTTCTTCATTTTTAAAATGCCAAGCAATATGACTTAAAACCACTTGAAATACAGATTCAAATTCTTTATAACCACTATTAGCTGCTTCAAATACTTGCTCTATTAATTCAAAGAACATTTTATGTTCTTCATCAACCACATCAATACCTATTTCTAATTCAGGCCCCCAGCCTTTTATATATTCTTGAATTGTTGCTTTTTTACTTTCACTACTCATATATTACTCTATTTCTTCCTGAATTTTTTGCTTTATATAACTTAGCATCAGCGTTTTTAAAGGCTTTTATTTTATCATCTTCTACCATTTCAACTCCAATACTAATAGTAACTTTTATAATTTTTTCATTAAATTTAAATATTTCTTTTTCTATATTTTCTCTTATATTATCTAATTTTGTTACACAATTTTTAAAGTCTTGATTTTTATATACGATTACAAATTCTTCTCCACCAAATCTATAAACTTTATCTACATTAGCTTTTAATATCTTAGCTACATTTTTTAATATAAAATCACCAGCATCATGACCATAAGTATCATTAACTTTTTTAAAAAAATCTATATCACATACTGCTATTACATCATTAGCAATAAGCCTAGTTCTATCATAAGCCCTTCTATTTAAAACTTGAGTTAAAGCATCAAAAAATGCTAATTTATACCCTTCAAGAAATATAGAGATTAAAAATATTAAAGAAGCAAATTCAAAAAACCCAACATCTGTTTTTTCAAGAGTTTTAAAAAACATAAATTCAAAATAAGCTCCAATATACGCAAAAATTAATGTTTTTTCAAAAAATATAAAAAATCTTAATATCAATAAATACACTAAAAATACTAGAAAAAACACTAAACCTAAATCAGTGATAAAAGAATTTGAAAATAAAAATTTATTAGTAGAATTTAATGCAAAGCTAGTATTTTGAGATAAAAATATACCTAATACTATGTATAAAATAAAAACAAAACTAATAGGTAATAAGCATTTTATAGTATCATACTCTTTTTTTAAAGATACTAAAAGCGCAAAAGCAAAAGGCATAAACAAACTTACATAAATATGGGTTTGATAATTTGCTGAAAATAAATAAATCATTTTAGAACTTATTAATAAAATACATACCGATATTATGTTGTATTTTTTAAAGTAAAGTGCAATAATAAGTGCTAATATCTCTAAAATAAAAGTAGCACTAGGCAAAGAAATTATTAATTCACTTAAAAATGAGTTCATTGATTGTAGAGCCTTTTGTAAATTTTAAAGAAACGATTATATAAAAAAAGGATAAAAAATGGTAGAAATCAAATCTCTTACTATGAGATACCCTACGGGATTATTATTTGAAAATGTAAATTTAAGCTTAAAAAGAGGCGAAAAATATGGACTTATCGGTGCAAACGGGGCTGGAAAATCAACATTTTTAAAAATTATAGCAGGAGAACTTGAAGCAACTAGCGGAGAAGTTAGTTTTGAAAATGGCGTAAGATACGGTGTGTTAGAGCAAAATCAATTTGCGTATGAAGAATTTAGTTTAAAAGATGCAGTTTTATATGGAAACAAAAGACTTTATAATGCAGTAAAAGAAAAAGAAAATATATATGCAACTTGCACGGATTATACCGATGAAATAAATAATCGCTTAAGTGAACTTGAAATGATTTGTGCAGAAGAAGACCCAAATTATGAATACGATACTAGATGTGAAAAAATATTAAGCTCTTTAAATCTTCATAATTATGATGAACTTATGAAAAATGTTCAAACAAGTGATAAATTTAAAGTTCTAATCGCACAAGTATTATTTGCTAAACCTGATGTGTTATTTTTAGATGAGCCTACGAATAACCTTGATTTAGACGCTATTAATTGGCTAGAAAATGAACTAAAACGCCACGATGGAACAATGGTTGTAATTTCTCATGATAGATTTTTCTTAAATAGTATTTGCACAAGAATGCTTGATGTAGATTTCAAACAAATTCGTGAATTTGCAGGAAATTACGATGATTGGTATATGCAAAGCACACTTATTAAAAGACAAAAAGAAGCAAGTCTTGCTAAGAATTTAAAAGAAAAAGAAGCTTTAGAAAAATTTATAGCTCGTTTTAGCGCAAATGCTTCTAAAGCAAGACAAGCAACAAGTCGTGCAAAAAACTTAGCAAAACTTGATGTAAGCGAAATAGAGATTTCAAGTAGGCGTGACCCATCAATTTTATTTAGATGTAATAGAGAAATTGGTAATGAAGTTTTAGAGCTAAACAATATAAGTAAAGCTTATGATAAGCAACTATTTAAAAACTTAAATCTTAAAGTAAATAAAGGCGATAAAATAGCAATAATTGGAGCAAGTGGAGCCGGAAAAAGCACACTAGCAAAGATTATAATGAATGAAATTTCTCCTGATAATGGAGAGGTAAAAATGGGTGCTACAATTGAACCTAGTTACTTCCCACAAGATACCTCAAGTAAAATTTGTGAAAATTTGAAACTATATGACTATTTAATTAGCGAAAAACATAAAGATATTGATGAAATTCGCAAATGCTTAGGTAGAATGCTCTTTAGCGGAACCGATCAAGAAAAAATGGCAAAAGATTTAAGCGGTGGTGAAAAGCACAGATTGATGTTAAGTAAAATTATGCTTGAAAGGGGTAATTTTATCTTACTTGATGAGCCAAATAACCATCTTGACCTTGAAGCTATTATTTCTCTTGGTGAAGCACTTTATGAATACGATGGAGTAGCAATTTGTATAAGCCACGATAGGGAATTAATCAATTCTTATGCAAATAGAATTTGGTATTTAAACAATGGTGAGCTTATTGATTTTGTTGGCACGTATGAAGAGTTTTTATTAAAATATGGGGAGAGCAAATGACATTTAAGGTGGAGTATTCGGCAGGTTTTGGTAATTTTAGTCAAAATCATATGGGTTTTGGGCCTACTATTTATATTGAAGAAATTATTAACTATGAGAGCAATAAGGATTATTTTGATTATGTTGACTTCTTTTTAAAGTATTCAAAAAAAGATGATACATTCTTTCAAATTAAATTACTTGAAGATAGAGAATTAAGTGAAAATGAAAAATTGTCTAAGAAAAAGTATTTAATGCTAAGAGATGCGATGTGTGAATGGGCTAAAAACAACACTCAAGATGAAGAGATAGAATTAGAAAAAAATTATCATCAAGGAGATTAAAAATCTCCTTTCGCTTAATTTAAATTCTAAAAAAATAATATTAAGTTTTATACACAAAATATCTAGTAATGATTACTATGCAATATTTTTATATAAATAATTACAATAATTCAAACTTTAGCTTTATAAAATCTAAGTTGATTGTAAAATATTGCTATAAAATTATGTTTTTATATTTTAATTTTTATACTTATTTAATTGTCAATATCTAATTTTGTTTGTGATTATTCCAAAAATATACCATTGACATTTAATAATAAAACTAAAACATTTATGAATATGGTTAAAAATAATACTTAAATAATTGGCGAAAAATACAAAGTGGTACGCTAGGTAGGAGTCGAACCCACAACCTACAGATCCGAAGTCTGTTGCTCTATCCATTGAGCTACTAACGCAACAAAACTAAAATATGATTTTTTAAAAAAGTGGGGTGAGTGATGGGAATCGAACCCACGACCCTCAGGACCACAATCTGATGCTCTAACCGACTGAGCTACACTCACCATAAATGAAATAATAAAGAAGTGGTCGGGGTGAAAGGATTCGAACCTTCGGCCCCTTGGTCCCAAACCAAGTGCGCTAACCAGACTGCGCTACACCCCGAAAATGTTTTATAAGAAAGGTCGCATTATATATTAACTTTTTTAAAATGTCAAGAAAAAAATAATTTATTCACAAAATATTGCTAAAATTATACACAATGACCCCGTAACTCAGTGGTAGAGTGTTACCTTGACATGGTAAAAGTCGTTGGTTCAAGTCCAATCGGGGTCACCATTTTAATTATTCTTTTTTGATTATTCTTTTTATAAAATATGTTTTAATATTTTTTCTTGTGGAATTTAAATACTTTAAGAAATTATATAAATTTATAAGATTAATATATTTAAAAATAAACAACCGCAAAAGCAGTTGTTTAAAAAAAATAACTTGCCTAAAATAAGGCAAATTATAAATAATAAGCTATTAAAGCACCACCTACTACTAAAGGTATATTATAGAATATAAATGTAGGGATACATACATCTTTTATGTGATCACTTTGATTATCAGCATTAAGCCCAACGGTAATTCCTAAAGTTGCTTCACTAGCAGGACTACCTGTATCTCCAACTGCACCAGCACAAGCAATGATGAAAATAATACTTTCAGCACTAAAACCTAAAGCCGTGCAAATTGGCACAAATAAAGTAGCAATAATAGGAACCGTTCCAAACGAACTTCCAATTCCAAGAGTAATTAATAATCCTATACACATCATTCCAAACGCTATTATTAATTTATTAGTAGTAATACTTAAAGTAAAATCAACTATTTCTTTAATAGCTCCTGTGCTTTGTAAAACAGCTCCAAAACCACAAGCAATTAGCATAATAAACGCTACATAACCCATTAAAGAAAATCCACCCAAAAACACTTCATCAATTTTTTTATACTCAACTCCACCGCTTACACAAATAAATAAAAAGCCAAGTAAAGCCGAAAGCGGTAAAGAACCAACAAGTATTTGAGTAGTTAAAGTAATTAATAAACCTATCATTACCATTAGTTCTTTTTTACCAAAACTAATATTATCTAAGTTTTCATATTTTGTTTCAAGCTCTTGATATGCTTTAGGTTTTCTATAATAAATAAACGAAGCAAGAAGACCAAAAAACATTATAAAAAACATAAGCCAAACAACACCAGCAACATCACTTTGAGTAACTTTTACTCCATTATCATTTAGCGATTGAGTAATTATATCTTGGAATATAAGACCAAATCCCACAGGTAAAGTCATATAAGGCGTTGTAAGCCCAAATGTTACCGCACAAGCTACAGCACGCCTGTCAATTTTCAGCTTATTAAATAGACTTAGCATTGGTGGGATTAAAATCGGAATAAATGCTACGTGAATTGGAATTAAATTCTGAGAAAAGCTTGAAATTATAGCTAAAGAAAATAGCAATAAAATTCTTTTATCTGACATCTTTTTACTAATAAAATTAACTAAATAAGCAGTTAAATTAGTCCTAGATACAGCAACCGCTAAAGCACCTACTAAAACATAGCTAAGTGAGGTTTGCAAATTGCCACTCATACCACTTATGAATGTATTCATAATATTTTTTAATACTACTAAAATATTATCATCAAAACTAACACTCATAAGTCCTGCTATTAGTCCAGAAACTAAAATAGCTAAAAATACATTAAATCTTAATAGACATAGTCCAAGCATTATAAAAACGCTTATTAAAACAGGGTTTGTTAACATAAATTTTCCTTTAAATTAATTTTGTTTAAATGTTTAAAATATAAAAAATAATATGATAAAAAAGTATTATGAAGTCTCAATGCCCTAAGGCATGATGGAAGAAGAAGCTTGTAAATAAATTGTTTGTTAAGACAAATGATAAAACACTCATTTAAAAACTCCTTTTGTAAAATATTTGCGTTATTCAACCTAAAATATTCTGAAATTTTCCTTAAATATTTTATTTTTTTAGAAAAAATCATTAAAATTATCTAAAATTCAATACACTAAAACCTTAAGGAGTAAATATGAAAAAATTAATAATACTTATATTTTCAATATTTGTTTATGCAAATGAAGCACAAATCGCTCTTGATTTAGCAAAAGTTAATGAATATTTATCAAAAATTAGTGCTTGTAGTAATAATGATTTTAAAGGCTGTGATGAAGCAAATAATATAAATAAAATAACTTACATAAAAGAAGCAAAAGACTATATAAACGATGAATGCAAGGCAAAAAATATGGCAGCTTGTTATACAATTTCTACTTTTAGTGATGATGATTATACGATTTTTAATGCCTTAAGACTTGCTTGTCAAAATCATTTTGAATTAGCTTGCACCAAGCTTGTATTAAATTACGAACAAAACTCAACAAAAGCACTAAAAATCATAAAAGCTCAATGCGATAACGAAAATAATCAAAACTCTTGTTATGCAACTGCTAGATATTATAAAGGATTTTTAGATAAAGAAAACGCTATTAAATACGCTCACATTGCTTGCAACAAAAATTTCTTTAATGCTTGCATATTTGAAGCAAGTGTGCATTTAGAAAATAATGACACAAAAAAAGCATTCAATCTTTTAGAGCAAACTTGCAATAAAGGCTATGAAGAAGCTTGTTTTGCTG
Organism: Campylobacter sp. RM12640; assembly: GCF_020137595.1. NCBI lineage: Bacteria > Pseudomonadati > Campylobacterota > Epsilonproteobacteria > Campylobacterales > Campylobacteraceae > Campylobacter > Campylobacter sp. RM12640. The sequence goes on along the minus strand of NZ_JACGAU010000028.1, from coordinate 12,845 downwards.
GAGCTAATGCTTATTTAAATATGGGTAAATTTAAATTAAGTAAAAAATTCTTAGAAAAATCTTGTAATTTAGGTAATCAAATATCTTGCAAAAAACTAAGTGGTTTTTAATATATTTTGAAATTCTAAAAAAGGATAATAATGCTTGAATTTTGGCAACATTTTTATGAAAATACCAATAGAGTTGCATTTAGCATAGGAATGTTTAAAATACATTATTACGCACTTTGCTACATACTAGCACTGCTTATTGCATTATTTATAGGACAAAAATTTGCTCCACGCTTTGGCTTTAGCAAAAAAGAAATAGAAAATTATTTCGTTTGGATAGAAATAGGCATAATCTTAGGAGCTAGGATAGGATATATTTTAGTTTATAGCGACGATAGATTATATTATTTAAGCAATCCTTGGCAAATGTTTAATCCGTTTGTAAATGGCGAATTTGTAGGAATTGCTGGAATGAGCTATCACGGAGCATTAGTTGGTGCATTAATTACAACTTATCTTTATTCTAAAAAATATAAAAAAAATATGTTTAAAATACTTGATTTAGTGGCATTATCAGTGCCATTAGGGTATATATTTGGAAGAATTGGAAACTTTTTAAATCACGAACTATTTGGTAGAGCAACTGATGTAGCTTGGGGCGTTTATGTAGGAGATACCTTAAGACACCCTAGTCAATTATATGAAGCATTCGCTGAAGGTTTAATAATTTTCATTATCATTTACATTTTTTCAAAGAGAATAAAGTTTAACGGGCAATTAATCTGTATTTATGCAATGTCGTATGGGATAGCTAGATTTATTTGTGAATTCTTTAGAGAACCTGATTTTAATTTAGGCTTTATTGCATTAAGCCTATCTATGGGTCAAATTTTGAGTTTAATTATGTTTTGCTTTGCTCTTAGTTTGTATTTTTATTTAAATAAAATTAAAGCTAATCATTAACACGGGGGGGGGTATAATCAAAATTACAATATTTTGATAGTATCAAGATTCAAATCATTTTAAGGAGTAAAGTATGAAAAAACTTTTATTTTTAGGTGCAATTAGTTGCTGTTTATTAGCTGATACAAATATTAACCCAAATGAGTTACCACAAAACATTCAAGACTTTGTAAAAACTCATTTTACAAATGAAAATATAGTTAAAGCTGAAAAAGATTGGGATTCTTATGAAATCAAACTTAGCAATGGAACTGAACTTGATTTTTCTAAATCTGGAGATATTAAAGAAATAGATGGCAAATACTCTCCAATTCCTGATAGCATTATGCAAGATGTTTTAAAACTTGCTAAAGAAAATCAAAAAAATGCGAAATTAATGGAAATTGAAAAAGAATGGAACGGGTATAAACTAAAATTTAATAATAATTACAAAGTTTATATAGACAATAACGGAACTATCACAAAAACCGTGCTTGATGATTAAAAACAATAGGAATTTCAATTTGAAATTCCTAAGATTAGGAAAGATATGAAAACACTTAGAAAATTACATTCTTACATTGGAATTTATGCTTGTTGGTTACTTTTTATAATAACCTTTTTTGGAACCATTAGTTATTTTAGAAATGAAATTGATTTTTATATGCAGCCAAAATTGCACGAAAGCAAAACTATCTTAAATAATGATATAAATGGATTAAGTAGTGCTATTAATTACGCACAAGAAAAATATAAAGATTACGATTTTATATCTATCAAAACTCCTAGTTATTATAATAATTTATATGAGATTAATTATTATAATTCTAATTCAACAAAAGGCGAAAGAAAAAGTAATATAAGCTATTTTGATGGAGAAAATATACTAAATAAAACAAGCACTTTAGGAGCTAAATTTTTAACTAGCATTCATTATAAATTATTGCCTATTAATGGTAGTTTTAAAGATTTCTTAGAAGCAATTGTTAGTATTTTTGCAGCTGGGATAATATTTTTATATATAAGTGGAATTTTGATTTGGAATAAAAAGAATTTCAATAAAATTAATGTGAAAAATGATTTAGCAAGATTATTTGATTTTCACATAGTTGCTGGACTTTTTGTAGGTTCATTTTTATTCATCTTAGCACTTAGTGGAATAGGTATAAATTACATTAAAGATATAGAAAAATTATTTACTACAACTACCACTAAACAAGCAAAAACACCAAGTAACGCAAATACAAATAGTGATAAAAGTTTTATTTTTGATACAAATTTAATTAGCAAAGCTATTAATAATTTAGAAAATACAAAAAATATAACAATTGTTTTAAATAAAAGCACAAAAGAATTTGCAATTACTTTAAATGATGATAAAAATGTAATGCCATCAATTAATACAAAAAGTAATAAAAGCTATGTTTTTGATAGTGAAGCTAATGTAAAACAAACTCCAAAAGAAAGCAAACTAAGTGCATTTTCATCAATTTATGAAATATTTTTTAATATTCATAGAGTTATGTTTGCTGATTTTCAACTTTATTTTATTTTATTTTTATGTGGAATATTTACTTGCTTATTTATATACAAAGCTTTATTGTTAGCTAGTAAAAAACATAAAGATAATCTACTTTATAAAGCAATTGCTTATGCAGCATTTTATCCATCTTTAAATGCTACTGCTATTTATTTTATCGCTAATAAACTTACTCAAAATATGCAAGTAGAACAATTTGCATTTTTAATAAGCTTTATATTAAGCATTATTCTTAGCTATATTTTTGTAAATAAAACTAAAAATCTAATGATAATTAGCTTAATTATTTTATTGGCATTATTAATATCTGATATTTGTATTAGTGGTTTTGTGTTTATAACAATGATGTTTGACTTTGTTATATTACTTATAATTTTAGGATTAATTATTAATTTAAGGAGAGCAAATGTTAATAATATTAATTAATTTAATAGGAGCAATCTGCCTTAGCATTGATTATAAAAAAGCAAGTTATATTTTATTTGCAATAGCATTTGTATGTGCCTTATATCTTGATGCAAAACTATATAATTTAATGATATTTTTTAGTTCAATTTTTGCATTTTGTATAATTACGATTTGGGCTAAACACCTATATGATTTAAATAATAAAAACTCTAACATTCGCTAATTTTTAGCGAATGTGGTTTTGGATTAGTTTTTGCTTTATTATTTAAAATCACAAAAGGAAAAATATGAAATTTAGCCAAGATGAGATATTTTCAGCTACTGATGTAGTTCGTAATTTTTCTGCAATTTTAAAAAAAATTGAAGGAAATAAAAAAGTCTTCGTAGTAAAAAATAACAAATTCCAATGTGTTATGCTAAACCTTGCCGAATATGAAAAATTACAAAATGCTTTAGTAATTTTAGAAGCTATTTATAAGGACAAAAAAAATGGCAAGAATTAATATAAAAAATCTCGGGCTAAGTTATCTAATAAGACAAGGAAATGGAGAAAAAGTAGCTTTAATAATGCACGGCTGGGGTGCTAATAAAGAACTAATGGAGCAATTTTTCACAAAATCTTTAAGCAAACATTGTAAGCAAATGATATTTTTAGACTTTGCAGGATTTGGTGGAAGTGATGAGCCAAGTTATGCTTTTAACTCTATTGATTATCTTAATTTGACAAATGAATTTATAAAAGCATTAGATATAAAAGTTGATATTTTGCTAGGTCATTCTTATGGTGGCAAAATTGCTTGTCTAATGGCTAGTAAGAATGATTATGATGCGTTGATTTTATGTGCTAGTGCTGGGTTAAAACTACCAAAAAGCCCTAAAGTAAAGCTAAAAATCTTTCTTGCAAAATGCTTAAATAAATTAGGATTTAAAAATATAAGAAGATTTTTAGCTAGTAAAGATGGTGCTACGCTAAGCCCTATTATGTATGAGACTTTTAAAAATGTAGTTGATGAAGACTATCAAAATGAAATTAGCAAAATCAACACAAAAACCTTGCTATTATGGGGCGAAAGCGACACTGCAACACCACTTAGCATAGCAAATAAAATGCAAGGTTTAATCAAAAACTCAAAACTAATTACCTTTAATGGAAATCATTTTTTCTTTATGCAAAATGATTTAACGCCTTTTATTGATGAGTTTTTTCAAAAAGCTTGAAGAATTAGAAATAATTTATTTTAAAGATTGCTACAAATCTTGCAACGGGCATTGCTGTAATGTAGATAAGCCTTTTGATACAATAATTCCTATGCTAAGAAGCGAGTATGAATACATTAAAGATAAAACCAATCTAAGTCTAGTTGCAAATATTTCTTACAAATTAAAATGCGAAAAAACAATCACTTTATGCTTTGTCAAATGCTCTTATAAAGGCTTATGCACTTTTCGTCCTTTAGCTTGTAAGCTATATCCATTTTTTGCTGTGGTTAATGATGATGGGTTGGTTTTGGATATAAATGCAATTAGCTTATATGATTTATTTTATAAAGATTTTTCATCTCATCCTTGCCCTTTAATAAAGTATGATTTTGATAATTTAAAAGCACAATTTTTATTAAATGTAAAGCAAATCTCAAATGAGCCAATAATAATTTTTATATTTAGAGCATTAGAGCTTTTAGTCAAATACCTTAAACTTTATTTAAAAGATTTATATCTTGATAATTGTGAAAACAAAAAAGAGATTTTACATAAAAACAATTTCTTAAATGCTTATAAAAACGAAGAATTTAAAAATGAAATAAATGAACTTTATTTAAGATTAAGCCTAAAATATAAAGATAATTTAGATAAATATTTATAAGAATTAAGAAATAAATTCTTAATTCAAATTCTTAGAAATTTCTTAAGTGATAGTTTAATCTATCAACTAATATTTGATGTTTGAATAATTCTCCTTCAAACTTTACACTCTTACACTCTAGCATTTTTAAAGATTTCGCTATCATTGAAGCAATACTATCAACAACACCAAACAAAATCGCAATATCATCAAGTCCGCCTAAACGATATATTAAAATCAATCTAAAAGACTTACTAACATCCATTAAAATAGGTTTTTTAGCTAATTTAAAATCAAGCCCACTAGCAATTCCTATTTCATATTTATTAGCTAAATCAAGAAGTTCAATTAAGCTTAATTTAAGTCCTAAAATATTTGCCGAGCTTATTAAAATACCGCTAAAAGTATTTAAAATCTCGCTATCTCCTTCAAGATTTAAGCCAAATTTTTCTTTATAATTTGCTAATAACTTAGCACCTAATTTGTTTTTATTTAATAATTCTGCGTGATTTTTACTTTCAAATTCTAAAAAAGCTGATAATTCATTATTAATATAAACCCCATCATCTCTTACAACAACCTCATCGCCCTTATTAAATCTAGCTAAATCATCATAACACCTTGCTCTTTTAGTTTGTGCGTAAGAACTAGCGAGTGATTGTTCATAAACGCCGTAATTATCCCAAAAATCTCTTTCGCTACAGGCAATACAGCCATGCCCTGCTTGAACTGGCCAAGAAGTTTTAGCATTAAACTTTGTCTTAGGACAATTATTAAAAGTATATGGTCCTTTACACCCTACTTTAAACAAACAAGCACCCGATTTAGCTGCTTCATCTCCAAATTCTTCAACAAATTCCCCACTCTCAAAAGCTATTTTCCTTTCGCACATATCGTGTAAGCATTTTGAATAAGCAAAAGCAGGACGATTATTATCATCTAATGCAGGAGCTTTATCAAAAAAAGCAAAATGTAAAATACTAGCAATGATATTGCTCTCACTTGGAGGACAACCAGGAATTAATACAGCACCTTCTAAAATATCTTCAATACTAATAGAATTAGTAGGATTTGGCTTAGCTGCTTGAATACCACCATAAGATGAGCATGAACCTACAGCATAAACACAACTTGCACGATTGGTTAATTCTTTTAATTTATGTAAAGCAGAGTGAGCTGGAGCACCACTTGTATAAAACTCATTACTAGCAATAGCACCTTCAACTACTAATAAAAATGGCTCTTTAATTTCTAATAAATCTTCAGCTAAAAATCCACTAGCTGCCATATAAGTTTCGTGATAGATTAAATCTATAAAATCAAAAATCAAATCATCAAGACCAATACTCTCACTTCTAATAAAGCTCTCACTACAGCCTGTGCATTCGCTAAAATGTAGCCATATTAATTTTAACTTTTTTGCATTGATTTTTTCGTAGATTTCTTTTTCATCAGCTTTCACGCCTAAAGTTTTTAATGTAGATTGAATTTGAGCTAATACATTTGCATTCATAATAATCCTTTATTTAAGCTTAAAATATCAAATTAAATGAATAATAGCGAAATAATTTTTAAAATTAGTAACTTTTCTACTCAAGTTACTAATTTAACTAGCGGTATATTTAAGATATATTTTATATTTACCCCGTTTTAACGGGGCTAAATGAGTTTAGTTTGAAATATAAATACTAACTAAACCAAACTTTAAATATTCTTAAAATTATACTTTTTTTCAAATTTTAATAAATTTTTATAAGTCTTAGTTAAAAATATATCTTAAAAAAACATAGACTTTAAATACTTAGTTAGACCTAAATTCTCTAACATTATTATAAGTATTACAATAGGACAAATAAATCTTATAAACAATAACCATATTTTAAATCCAAACTCACCCATATAAGGAATAAATAAAGTTTTAAGTTTATTCACTTCTACGAAAAATCCTACGAAAATACAAGTAATAATCGCTGATAATGGCATTAAAATATTAGAAGTTAAATAATCTAATATATCAAATATACTTTTATCAAAAAATGTAAAAATTGAAGAATATTCATTATTAAAACCTAATATGCAAAATATCCCCATAATATAAACAAAAATACCTATATAAATTAGAGCAAGTTTTCTTGAAATTCCAAATTTATTTATTAAATAAAAAGCAAAAGGTTCAATCATTGAAACAGCACTAGTAAGCCCAGCAAAGAGTAATGCTATAAAAAATGCAATCGCAAGTATATTTCCAATAATTCCAAGATTTGAAAATAAACTCATAAGGCTTACAAATATAAGTCCTGGTCCTTGCTCGCTTGCATTTGCTCCGTATTCAAAAACAAAGGTAAATACAATAAGCCCCATCATAATACCAACTAAAATATTTATAAAAATAATTGATAAAGTTGATTTAATCACATTTATATTTTCTGGCAAACTAGCAGCGTAAGTTAAAACTACGCAAACACCCATAGAAAGGCTAAAAAAGCTTAGCCCTAAAGCGTCTAAAATTAATTTTATATTAAGTTTATCTTCAACAAATAAAACAGAAAAATCAGGCTTAAACAAAAAGCTAAACGCCTTAACAAATCCATCAAAAGTAAAACTATATAAAAGCATTAAAATTAATAATATAAACAAACTTGGCATCATCCATACATTCATTTTTTCAATGCCACTTTTAATTCCTTTACTAACAACCCAAAAAATCATAAAAAACACTATACTAAAGCAAATAATTTGAGATAATAAGTCTTTTGTCAATAAATTACCAAATAAATCTCCAGCTTCGCTAACAGAATTTGGTAAAGCAAAAAAACTAGAATAAATGTATTTTAAAATCCAGCCTATTACAACGCTATAAAAACAAACTATTAAAATAGCTCCTATCATAAAAAATCCTGCAAATCCCCAAGCTTTTTTATTAGATTTTGCTAAATCGCTAAAAGCATTCACAGCGTCTTTTTGAGTGATTTTACCAATACTAAGCTCTCCTAAAAAAACCATAAAAGCTACTAAAAATGTTAAAACTAAATAAAGCAATATAAAAATAGAACCACCATTAGTTCCTACCATTGTAGGGAATTTCCACGCATTTCCAAGTCCAACAGCAGAACCTGCCATCGCTAAAATAAAGCCAATTTTAGAAAATTGTTCTCTCATTTTTATCCTTTAAATTTAAAATACACAATAACAAGCACAGCAATAGGTGCAACAAATCTTGCAAAAAATATCCATATTTTAAAACCAAGCTCACCCATATAAGGGATAAAAGTTTCTTTTAAATCTTGCTTGCTAATAAAAAACCCAACAAAAATTGCAGCCATAAATGAGCCAAAAGGCATAATGATATTTGAGCTAACATTGTCTAAAATATCAAAGAAATTCATTCCAAAAAATGTTAAATTATCTTTATAGGCTTCAATACCTGAAAATATACATAAAAGCCCTAAAATATAAACAACCACTCCAATTAAAACAATAGCTTTTATTCTTGAGAAATTGAATTTATTTATTAAATAAAATACAAAAGGCTCTATCATTGAAACCGCACTAGTAATCCCTGCAAAAAATAAAGCTATAAAAAATGTAACAGCTAATATTTTGCCTAAAAGTCCAAGTTTTGCAAAAAGCGAAATCAAAGAAATAAAAATAAGCCCAGGACCTTGTGCGCTAGGGTCAGCATTAAACTCAAAAATAAAACTAAATACAATAAGCCCCATCATAAGACCTATTAAAAGATTTATAAAAATTATATAAAAAGTTGAACTTACAAAATTAGTTCTTTCAGGTAAGCTAGCTGAATAAGTAATAATGCTACCCGCTCCAATACTTAAAGAAAAACAAGCAAGTCCTAAAGCGTCTAAAAAAGAATCTTGATTAATCTTGCTAAAATCAGGCATAAATAAGAAATTAAAAGCATCTTTAAAACCATCTTGAGTAAAGCTATAGCAAAGCATTAATAAAAGCATTATAAATAATGTTGGCATCATAAATACATTTAGCTTTTCAATACCATCTTTAATACCTTTTGCCACCGTGTAAAAGGCTATAAAAAACACTATACTAAAACATATTATCAAAGCACTTAAATTAGTTTCCACTAAATTAATAAAAAGCTCTTTATTATCAGTGATTTGAGTGCTAAGTGTATTTATATTAAAAATAGTAGATAGTGAATAATAAATATAATAAATTATCCAGCCAATAATCACACTATAAAAGCTAACGATTAATAAAGCCCCAATCATTGTAAAGCCTACTAAAGACCAAGGTTTTTTATACTTAGGTGCTAAAAAATAATAAGCACTAGCAGGGTCTAGCCTTGATGCTTTACCGATATATAACTCGCACAAAAATATAACAAATCCAACGCCTAAAGTAAGCAAAATAAACAGCATTACAAAGGCTGAACCACCATTAGTTCCTACCATTGTAGGGAATTTCCACGCATTTCCAAGTCCAACAGCAGAACCAGCAACTGCTAAAATAAATCCAATTTTAGAAAATGTATTATTCAAAATAAGCCCTTTTTTTGGTTTTTTAAGGTTAAAACTTTCATTCTATAATAATTTTTAAAAATTTGTATAAATAAAAATTAAAAATATATAAAAAAGGCAAAAATTTGTGTAAAAATACTAAAGAATTTACATACAAACTAATCTTAAGCTATGATGGTTCAAGATTTTTTGGTTCAGCAAAGCAACCAAATTTAACTTGCGTTCAAAATACACTTGATAATGCTTTAAAATGTGTTGGGGTATTTAAGCCTAGTATATTTGCTAGTAGGACTGATAAAGGAGTTCATGCAAATTGCAATGTGGCAAGAATTAGTTCAAGTTATAAATTAAATAAAGATTTTGTATTAAAAAAACTCAACAATACTCTAAATGGTATTTATATAAAACATATAAAAGAATGCGAATTTGAACCTAGATTTGATGCAAAACTTAGAAGCTATAGATATATAATCTCGCCTTATTTTAACGCCTTTAATAAAGCATATTGCTGTGATTACGCAAAAGAAATTGATATTCAATTATTAAAAAACGCTTTAAAAGTATATGAAGGAGAGCATGATTTTGCTAATTTTTGCTTAAGCCTTGATGATGATAAAAATAGCATTAGAACTATTTATAAAACTAGAATTTATAAGTATAAAGATTTGGTTGTTTTGAACTTTTTTGCTAATGGATTTTTAAGGGGTCAGATTAGATTGATGGTTGATTTTTTACTTAAAATAAATGAAAAAAAATTAAGTATAGATGAATTAAAAGAACAATTAGCTTGCAAGGAAATTCACTCAAGAACCCTTGCAAAACCAAGCGGACTTTATCTTAAAAGCATAATGTATTAGAAGTTGTATCCTATACCAACTAATAGATTTGAGTTAGAAAAATTACTTCTACCTTGATAGCCTAATTTAGCATTTACATATAAGCTCTCATTAATATCATAAATTCCCTCAACACCAGCACTAATATATGTGCTATTTAAATCTTTAAAATCATGATGCAAAAATATTTCTCCACCTGCTGTTACATTATCAATAATTTTTACAGAATAATGCACTCCAGCTTGAATACCAAATCCATTTAAAGTAGAGCTTGAAATACCATCATATTTTGGCTTTATTGAGTAATAATAAGCTCCGGCTAATATATTTAACGCATCATCTAATTCTTGATAAGGTAAGCCAATCGCATAACCACCTAAAGCACCAAATGAATAAATGTTATATTTATACTTACCATAATAAGTTTTATTCTCTTGCTTTGATACGCTTATATTTGCACTATATACTAAATCATCTATATTGTTATAATTTTTATAATAAATATTAGAATTTAATACATTATCACTTCCCACGCCAAACTCAATTCCCGTATGATTGTAAGCGTTAGCATAAGAACTTAAAAACCCTAAAGTTAAAACAGAATATAAAATCTTTTTCATAATCTTCTCCTAAAATAAAAAAACGATGAATACTAAATATTTTTAGACAATAAACAGCTATATTTTTTAAAAAAAATAGTAAAAATATATTATTTTTTGTATTATTAAATCACATTTTAAATTCCTTATATTTTGAGTTATCATTTTGTAACCAAAAATAGGAATAATTTTGTCTTATTTTTAAAAAAGGAGATTTTATGAAAGTTAATTTTAAAGGTAGCCCTGTTGCAATTAGTGAAGCAATTAAGCTAGGAGATAGTATTAAAGATACTAAAGTAGTAGGTAAAGATTTAAGCGTAATTAATCTAAATGAAGACGCTATCATAGTAAGCGTTCCTAGTATTGATACAGGTGTATGTGCTAAAGAAGCTAGAGAATTTAATGTAAAAGCTAACAAACTTGGAATGAAAGTTTATGTTGTAAGTATGGATTTACCTTTTGCTTTTGCAAGATTTTGCACTGCTGAAGGCTTAGAAAATATAATTCCAGTTAGTGATTTTAGATACGGCGAATTTGTTAAAAACTACGGCTGTAGAATACAAGAAGGTGCTTTAGAAGGACTTACAACTAGAGCTGTTTTTGTTCAAAAAGGTGGAAAAATAGTTTATAGCGAAGTTTGTGCTGAAATTACAGAACTACCTAATTTTGACGCTTTAGAAAAAGCTCTAGCGTAATTAATAAATATCTAAATCTTAGGATTTAGATATTTAAATTCCTATTTTAAATTCCTTAGAATTTCAAGCAAATTAATTTGAATTTTATCTTATTGTTATTTTATAAAGATACTTTATCTACTATTAAATGATTATTTTTATCGTAAGGTAGTTTTTTTAATTCTACTTGTTTATTCAATATAAATTTATTAAAAAAACTTTCTAAATACGAAAAATCGCTTTTTATATTATTTTTAATATTCTCATAGTTAGCCAAAACTAATGCGTCTCTAAAATACTTTGAGTTGTTTTTGAAAATATCATTATTAGCTTCAAAACCTTTGCTTTGTAGATATTTGATAGCAAAAACAGCGATTGTTCTAGTATTGCCTTCGCGAAATGGATGAATTTGCCAAATATCACTTATAAATTTTGCTATATTTAAAACTTGCTCTTCTTTACTCATTAGAAGATAATTTTTCTTTTTTTCCTTATCAAAATCATATTCAAGAGTATCGCTAATCTCATTAAAATCAACATATTCTACGCTTTTATCTCCCCCTAAAATATCTTCATTTTTAGCAATATTTACATCTCTAAAAACACCAACATATTTTTCAAGCCCTTGAACAAAAGCATCTTGAAATATATTTTTATGAATAATTTTTAAAGCAATCGGAGAAAATCTAAAGCTATTATTGTCTAAAAACTTAGCAATATTTATAGATACCAAATCGCATTCTTTTTCACATATTTGTTGAATATCAAGTTTTTTATTTTGATAATATGTTTTAATGCTAATTTCTAATTCTTGATATGTTTTTGCTGTTGTTAAAGTTTGTTTAAAATATTCAGATGGTTTAAGATTATCAACTAAGCTAAGCCCAATGCCTATTTCAATATAATCTTTATTTATATTTTCTTTATTTTGTATTTCCGTATATTGAGCTACCATTTTTTATCCTTTTTTCTTATTTTACAATAATTTTTTATATTGTTAATTTTATAAAGCGATATATAACTTCTTAAATGACCTTTACAATTTAAGCCCTTTTTTCTCTAAAGTAATTTATAAAATATACAAATTCAAAATTAATCACTAAAAAAGATAATTTGACTAAGAATTTCATTTTTCTTAAAAAGGTTTTTTTTAATTTTTATATTTTTATAATTCATATTTTAAATTCCTTTAAAATTAAAGCGAATAATAAAGGAATTTAAAAAACGAATTTTAGATTTAAATTCCGTGCCAAAAAGCACGAAATTTATAAATTATTAGTTAAATTAAAAATGAAAACCTAAACCAAGATTTATATAAAGGTTATTATTCTTTTGTGAAAATAAATTATCTTTAACACCCACTTTAGTGCTAACATAAGGGCTATAACGAGATGGTGTAGTATTAAACAACATACCTAAAGATATATCATAAGCATTTCTATTCTTTTTCACACCAAATTCATTTTGAACATCTCTAAAATAATTATTACTTAAATAAAAATTATAATAAGCATCAA
>NZ_JACGAU010000027.1:0-21401 GCF_020137595.1 Campylobacter sp. RM12640 | reverse complement strand
ATTATTTTTTTCTACAAGAGAAAGCATTGTATCGCTATGTATTTTAAAATCTTCAGCAATTCCTGCTGCTTTGTTAAAATCACTTGTAAAAAAGCCATCTTTATCAACTCCGTATCCTAATACTTCACCTACCTTTTTATCATCTGCTTTATTATCTACTTTTTTAATCTCGTTATTTGTTTCTTTTTTGCTTATATTAGTTATTTGATATGTTGAATAAGAATTTATTTTCATAATTATTCCTTTATTTTAAACTCTTTTATCATATAAATTCTCGCTATCTTTATACGCCATTAAAATAGCTAATAAATCTCTTTCATCTTTGATATTTTGAATATCAAGTTTGCTAAGTATTTCTTCCATATTTTCACGAGTGCTTGTGCCTTTTACTTCTATGGCTTCGTAAGGTTTTTCTTTAATTTGTTCTTCTTTTTCTTCTTTTAACTTATTCTCATCATAAAAATCTTTTAATTTTAAATATTCTTTTTTAAAGTCTTCTATGCTGATTTCTTCATTTGCAAACAACATTTCTAATCTATTATCATTATCTTCAAATGATTTTTTAAACTTTTTATCACTTAAAGATAGTTTGTCTATGGGATTTTCTTTTAAAAATTCTAAAAGCTCTTTTAAATCATCGTTATTTTGATAAAAAGCTCTTTGATATATTGAATTGTTTTCAAATTTAAACAAAGGTTGAACTTCTAGCTTAAGTGATACAACCCAAGCAGGATCACACTTATTTACTTTAAGAGAATCTTTTGTGCTTAATATTTCTTCATTTGGGTCTTTTTCGTAAGTAATTATTCCTTTTAGCATTTCGTTTTCTAAGGCTTCATAAATCTTACTGCCTTTTTCATAAGCTCCTATTTTACTAAGCACAGCATTTGGATCATATGTGCCCCATTCATCTTGTGGGGCGTCTTTTAAAATATTTGCGATTTGTTCTTTTAGATTATCTTTAGGAGTTTGAGTGGTTGGAATTTGATTTTTAATATTTGTTTGATAATTTATATAATTGTTATTTGTTATTTGCATTTTAAACCCCCGTTATTTTTCTATATCGGTAGGTTTAAAAAAATATTAATAGATATTTAATTTATATCTGAACTCTTTTATAAAAATCCTTAGCATTAGCCCTAAAATCATTTGAATAATTATTGTTTAATAAAGCATCTACTGCTAAACTCTGACTTAACTCTCTTACCTTTTCTTTTAATTTTTTCTCATCTTCAAACTTATCTAAATAATCTTGGATTTTTTCCTTGCTAAGTCCCGTTAATAATTCTAGCTTTGAAATATCTATGCCTTCATTTGGATTAAGCTTACTTAGTGCATCTTCTATAATCATTCTTTCTTTATATTCATCTTTAATCTTAGTTGCCCCACTATCGCTTACCTTAAGCCCTTGTGTGCCACCTAGAAAACTTACAAATAATCCTGTATTAGAAATCTCACCATCTTTTATATAAGGACTTAAATCAAAATTAAGCTTTCTGCTATTATTTACGCTTAAATCATAATCAAACTTAAAGCCTATTTGTAAAGCATTTTCCTTATTCTCATAATACTTATTGCCAACATTTGCGTGTGAATAATCAAATGTATAGCCATTATTGATTTTAAGTCCAACCAAATCAACATAATTTGGCATATTAGCAATATCATCTTTACTAAACTCGGCTACATTTCCTACAATTTGCTCGTATAATCTAAATTGGTGTTTGATAGTGTCTGCGTAATCAATATTTTCATAAATATTATTAAAAATCCCAACTTGTGGCATAGTCATTAGGTTATTTTGTCTTGAGATTTCTTTTAGTGTGCTTGAATGGATTTTAAAATCATTTGGCAAGCCTGCAGCTTTGTTAAAATCAGCTCCTAAAAAGCCACTACTATCAACGCTATAACCAAACTCGGTAGCATTGTAAATCTTAGCTTTTGTTAAATCTCCTTGCCAAGATATATTAGAATTTAGCTTAGTTAAATCGTGAGTATTATCAAATACCTTAAATCTTGAATTATTAAACCTATCTATAAAGATATTTGAAGCGTCTATTATGTCTTTATCTAGCGAATACTTAGCTTGAGTTTCTAGCTTAGGATTTACCCTTGCAAATTCGCTTGCAAAAATAGATGAAAATGATACACCTGCAGCCTTTTGAGCTTTTTGAAGTTTGGCTTCATCAAAAATTGAAATACTTTCTATTCTCATTTGCTCTCCTTTAAATATTTATTTAAAAAAGCAAAAATCATTCCTTAATATTTTGTTACTTTTTTACACAACTTATAAAAAATATAAGTATTTTTATTATTTTATTTAATATTTATAATTAAGATTAGCTTTAAAAAATTAAAAAGGATTATAAATGATACAGATGCGTTAGCGTCTAGCTAAACTTTCTAGCTAGACGCAAAAATGAATAAAAAGCAAGCGTGGGCTAGAAAGAAAATGTAAAAACATTTTCTTTAATTGTTGTGCGGTAAGCACCTTAAAAATTAAAGGAAAACAAATGAAAAAATTATTAATATTTTTATGTTTATTAAGCTTAAATGCTGATGAAAAATTAATCAAAATCGGAGTAACTCCATATCCAACTGCTATGATTTTAGAAAATGTAAAAGACTTGGTTGAAAATCAAGGATACAAACTAGAAATCATAGAATTTGATAATTACATAGTCCCAAATTATGCTCTAAATGATAAAGAATTAGATGCGAATTTTACTCAAATTAGACAATTTTTAGAAAGCTTTAACGAAGAAAGAGGGACAAATCTAGTTAGTGCAGGAAAAATATTTCTAGGTCCAATGGCAGCGTATTCAAATACTATTAAAGATATTAAAGATTTGCCTAAAAATGCCTTAGTTTATATACCAAGCGACCCTATTAATGGTGCTAGAGCTTTAGATTTACTAGCCTTAAATAATATAATAAGCTTTAATGAAGATGCAAAATCTAGCACAAAATCAGTATTAGATATTAAAGATAATCCATTAAAACTTACAATAAAAGAAATAGAAGCTCCACAACTTACAAGAACACTTAATGAATGTGATTTGGCGATAATTAATACAAATTACGCCCTATTAGCAGGACTAAATCCTATTAAGGATTCTATATTGCACGAAAGTAGCGATAGTGATTATGCTAGCGTTTTAGCTGTTAGAGCCAATGATTTGAATAGCCCTAAAACTAAAGCTTTGCTTAAGGCTATGAGAAGTGAAAAAATGAGAGAGTTTTTAAATACTAAGTTTAAAGATATATTAATTCCAAGTTTTTAAGGAGAATTTATGCTAAAAGCAAACAATCTTTCTAAAATATCATTTAAAAATCTTTATATTGAGCAAAAGAATTTGAGTGATTTTAAGAGCAAGAACGCAAGTGAGTGGGATAAAAAAGCTCAAAGTTTTAATGATTACGCAAAACACGAAGCTTATGTGAGAGAATTTTTAAAGCAAGTTGATTTTAGTGGGTGTGATAGTTTGCTTGATTTTGCTTGTGGGAGTGCTTTTTTAGCTAAGCACTCTTTAATAAATAATATTACTTTATGTGATTTTTCTCCTAAAATGCTTGAGTTTGCTAAGATAAATTGCCCTAATGCAAGGATAATTCAAGGCTCTTATGATGATTTAGATGGTAGTTGGGATTTGGTGTTTGCTAGTAGGTGTTTAGATGTTAATGACCTAGCAAAAGCATTGCAAATTCTTTTAAACTGCACGAAAAAAAGGCTATATTTTACATATAAAATTGACAATTCTTACATACACGAAAAAATCATAAATGCCCTTGATTTAGACATAATTGCAACGCCTAATTATATTTACGCTGCAAATATTTTAAATGAGCTTGGGTATTTTTTCACTTTAAATAAAATCACTATAAAAAATCAAAATTATTATAAAACTTATGAAGATTTACAAAAAAGCGTTGAGTTTTCTTACAAAAAACTAAATGATATTCAAATTGAAAAACTAAAAAATCTATATGAAAATGATAAAGATTTAATCAAACAAGAATTAAGCTGGGCTTTATTTTGCGTAGAAAAATAAGCCCCATATTAAAGGGGCTTAAGATTATTTAAACTCTATTGTAAAAGTATTTTTAGTATTTGAAAGATACTCAAATCCTGCTTTAGGAACAAATTTTATAGTATCTTTTGTGTATGAAGAATTTGAAATATTATGAAAACTATTATTAATAAATTGAGTGCTATTATAGGTTGGTATAAAGTCAATTTTAGACAATAAATCATCTAAAATAATATTATCTTTAATAAAACTTAATTTCCCATCTACCTCATCATAATACCCAAAATCATAATCTTTTTTAAATTCTAAAGCTTGATTAGTAGTATTAATATCTTTAAACATTAAGCCTGTATAAGCTATATCATAAACATTATTATAAGTTATATTAAACTCATCTTTACCATCTACATAGACACTGATTGTAACCTTTTGTAAAGGTCTTGGCTTGTCCTTTTTGAAAGTAAATTGCGTAGTATTTTTATAGCTTGCCTCATCTTGCGAGTATTCGTTTAGATTAGATAATCTTGTATTTTCTCCTAAATTATTAAAAGCCAATTTAAATGCTTGATTTAAATCGTTTTTGCTAATGTGTAAGGTTTTTAAATTGCCTTCATTGACTACTAAACCATTTAAATTGCCTACATCTATCATTAAATTTATATCATTTTTAAACTTTGTTGGAACAAATTTGTTATTAGAATTTGAACTTAACAAATAAAGATTATAAACCAAGCCTGCATTATCTCCTAGCATAAGTTTATCATAAGCTATATTTTTAATACCTATTGAATTGTCTTGATTAAGTTTGCATTTTTGCATATCTTTTTTGCAAGTTATATATTCGTTTTTAATAGCCTTTGTTTGTGATAAAAACTCAATATTTAAGGCTTTTTTAATAGGTATAAAACAAGAAATTTTTCCATTTTTTAAAGTATTTGCACTATCTAAATCAAATTCATCTTGAATACAAATATCTAATTCTTGGTCGTGTTTTGTAAAATTAGTTTCTGCTAATTCTATTAAACCATCAGTAGCTAAAGGAAAATTAATATTTAAATCAAACTTACCATTATTTATAAAAGCTACTCCATATTTTTCTTTATTTCTTACACGATTGTCGTTAGCAAAAATTGTAATTTTATTATTTTCATTATTTAATAAGGCAAATTTTTTAGTAGTATTATCATAACTAATCACTAAATTAGCTATTCCAATTGCTAGATTTGAATAATTTTTCAATTCTCTTGATACAAAACTATTTAAAGTATTTTGAAATGCTTCTTGATTTAACGATGAAATGCCTAAACTAAATTCTTTAGGTCTAATAGCAAAATCATTGCTAGCAAAAGTATAGTTATAATTATCATTTATCATTTG
The DNA here is from genome assembly GCF_020137595.1 of Campylobacter sp. RM12640. Classification (NCBI taxonomy): domain Bacteria; kingdom Pseudomonadati; phylum Campylobacterota; class Epsilonproteobacteria; order Campylobacterales; family Campylobacteraceae; genus Campylobacter; species Campylobacter sp. RM12640. The sequence goes on along the minus strand of NZ_JACGAU010000027.1, from coordinate 15,993 downwards.
TTCGCATACTAATTCATTGTTTTGATTAGTCTTTTCAAAATACTGATTATATTTAATACTTGTTTGTTTGATTGCTTGATTTGTCTTTATCCTAAGGATTAATTCATCATTTAATAAATACTTACCAGCACACGCACCTTCAGTGATTTTATCTATTTTAGAATTTGCATTATAGACATTAAGAATTTCAAAATTAGAATTAGGCAAAAAGTCAATATAAACTCTACTAATATTTGAATATTTATTGCTAAGCCCTATGAAATATTCTTCATTTTCTAGCATAGTATTTACTAATTTTGCCTTTTTTGCATTAGAGTTTTTAGCATTATTTATAATTACTTTTTCATTATTATTGGTATATAAAGTATATATATTTTGATAATCATTTACTAAAGGAATACCAACAGAACCTTTGATTATACTTTTACCACTTTCTTGAAATATAGGTCTTTCAAAACCCCTAATTCTTTCTGTGATTTCAATATTTTTTTGATTAATTAAACAATTGCCTAAATTAAAAACCAATTCTTTAGTATTTTCTACTAGATTTAATTGGCATTTTGATTGTTTGCTACCACTCATATAATATTTAGCGTCAGCTTCTCTTTTTAATAAAGCTTTATTTCTATCCTTTAAATAGATTTTTTCATTTTTAATTTCTAAATTACTAGCGTCTGGATAAAAACTTAATTTAATTTCGCCTTTAGCTATCGCATTTAAAGCTCTTAAATTAATACTAAATTTAACTTCTTCTCCTGCGAATGTTGATTCATATATACCCTTTCTAACAAGAGAGCTTTTATGAATACTATAATTTGTAATCAAATCACTTGAATAATACTTACTATTTTGATGAGAATATTTAAAATTACTAGACCTAATTACATTCTTACCTAAATTACTTGTATCATAAGCAAAAATATCAAAAATATAGCACTTACCTTCGTTTTGTCTAGGTAAAGGATATGATGAGTATTCATTATATGCAGCTCTTAAATTCTTTAAAAATGCCTTTTCCTTAAAAATATCACTATAAAAAATATGAGAATTTTTAGCTTGCATATTTCTTATTTGCTTAAATCTGTCTTCCCAATCGCTAGTCATATTAACACTTGGATTTGCTATTATGTAGTTATAAAAGTCGTTAATTAATTTATTATCTTCATTATTTGTAGTTTTTATAGGACTTTGGTCAATTAGATAATAAACAGCATCATTTAAAGTCTTTTTATATTCTATTTTAATTCTACCGGTAGTATCCACTGAATACAATTTATAAAGCTCTTCTATATATGTTTTAATATTATTTTTATTTTCTACTATAAATGAAAAACTATCTTGATTAGAATTAATTAAGCTCTTATAAGAATTATCATCAGCACTTGATGAATAAAATTCTAATGTATTTGGGTTTGCTTTAGCATTGATTATATCTAAATACCCCCCCCCGTTGAGCTTTTTATCGTTATTTAGACAATATACAATTTTATCATTTTTATTTTCTGTTTTTATTCCTAAGCTAGAACATAATTTTAAATAATCTCCTAAAAATCCATTATAACCATTAACATTACCTAAAGATGGATTTAATAAACAATCATTTATTTGTTTAGAATAATTTTTATCTTGATAAGCATATACAATACCGAACTTTAATTCATCTGCAAAAATTAGCAAATTAAATAAAAGTAATACAATAATTTTCAAATAAAGCTCCCAAGATATATAAAATTTTTCTTAGTTTAGCATAAATTTTTTGTAAATTATAAGAAAAATTTGAAGATTTTTAGAATTTAAAATATGAAAATTCTTCTAGTTAAATTGGCGGTAAATAAATTTAGGAGTAAAATAATCTTTTATCAAAAAGGATAGATTATGAATAAAAATACCTTGATTTTAAGTTTTATTATTGCTTCAAGATTTTTTGGGCTTTTTATTGTTTTACCTGTGATTAGCTTGTATTCGCATAAGTTAAACGGAGCTAATGATGTATTGGCTGGACTTATTGTTGGAATTTACGCAATTTTTCAAATGATTTTTAGTGTGCCTTTTGGAGCATTAAGTGATAAAATCGGTCGTAAAAAAACTATGCTTATGGGATTAATAATCTTTATAATAGGTTGTTTAATTTGTGCAAGTGCAAGTGATATTTATACAATGCTTGTTGGTAGGGTTTTACAAGGTATGGGAGCAATTGGCGGGGTTGCTACTGCTATGATTGCTGATTTAACTAGCGAAAAAGATAGAGCAAAAGCAATGGCGTTAATGGGTGGAGCTATTGGACTTAGCTTTGTTGTAGCTATTATTTTGGGTTCTGTTATTGCTAGTTTTTTAGGGCTTGGGGCTTTATTTTATATAAGTGCGATTTTAAGCATTTTGTGTATTGTATTATTAGCCTTTTTACCTAAAGAAAAAGAAATTATAAAACAAGAAAAAATCCCTTTTAAAGAAGCATTCATAAGTGCTAATTTAAACAAACTTTATCTAACTTGCTTTTTACAAAAAATGCTAAGCTCAAGCACCTTTATGCTAATTCCTTTAGCTTATGTAAATATATTTCATAAAAATAGTGATAATTTATGGATTATTTATAGCGTGGCTATGTTTTTTGGATTTTTGGCTATGGGAGTTGGTGGAGTTGTTGGCGAGTCAAAAGGCAAAAGTAAGACTATATTATTAAGCGGAGTTGCATTATTTTTCCTATCATATTTGATATTTTTAAGCTCTAGTTATTATTTATTTTTCTTAGCTGTTATTTTATATTTTATTGCATTTTGTCTGCACGAGCCTATTATGCAAAGCTCAATTTCTAAAATTTGCAAAGCTAGACAAAAAGGTTTGGTATTAGGATTTTCAAATTCTTGCGGATATTTTGGCTCGTTTTTAGGAGCGTTTTTATGTGGGATTTTTATGCACGCTGATTTGGAAAATGAGTTTTTAATGCTGATTGCTTTTGTTTGTGCTATTTGGTTTTTTATCCTAAAAACTATGGATAATCCTAATGATTTTAAGACTTATAAATCTAATAAAGCTCCTTTAAAAGAAAGCGAATTTGTTATAGATATTAATAAAAAAGATGATATTTATTTAATCAAATATAATTCTAAGAAACTAAGCGAAGAAGAATTACAAAAATTATTTTAATAGATTAAAAAAGGTATAAATTATTAATTTATTACCTTTTTTTATATTTTCAAATTCTAATGATTTAACTCATAAACAATCTAAAATCAAGTTTTTCGTGAGCTAACATTCCTAAATCTAATTCGTGATGAGTAGAAAACAAATGATATTTATTTAAATCATTTTCATCTAATAATTGCAAACTAAAAAATCCTTTTTCTATAAAACTTTTAGCAATTTGCATTGATTTATCAGCAGAGCGTTTAGCTAAATCTAAATTAATATGTAATAACTCGCTTGATTTTTTATAAGATAATGGTATAGCACGAGTTGCGTTTTGAGTTAGTGTTTTTATACTTGAATATGCGTATTCAACAGCCATATTTTGCCCCAAAACACTAAAAGCAATAGCAGGATTGCAAAATTCATCATTCTCACAAGCCTTATAATACCAACTTGCATATTCATCGTGCATAAATTCTGTATTTTTTAAAGTAGCTCTTGCCATACTAATACCTGCAGCCTTGCATTCAGCACTAGCCATTGATGAATTAGCTACTTTTGCTAATTTTAATAAACTTAATTTTTTACCCTTTAAACCACAAGCAATAGCATAAATAGCACCATCGCTAGTAGCAAATACATCTAGCATATAACTTTCTAACCATTTTTGAAAGCTTGAAGCGTCTTTTACAACGCCCCAAGAAATATAGCTTTCTAAACCAAAACTATGCGAATAAGCACCATTTGCAAAGGCACTATCAAATAAAAACTGCCCTAACATTAGTGATGATGACTCGCGTGTTTTAAAGCATGACGCAAAACTTTTTGCGTTTTTTCATAGCTTACTTGATTTTCTTCTAGCCACTCAATTATTAAATAATCATCTTCAACTATCATAAAACCATCTTCAAAAACAGCAGGCATATGTCTATTGCCTATTGAATGAGCTACAAAACCCATTTGCATCATATCTTTTGGCTTAATCAAAATTACACTCTGTGGCAAACATTCTATTACAAAAACTCTCTTATCATCTTCGCCTAAAACATCGCCATTATGAAAATGACCATTATCTAGGCTTATGCCAATTTCTACTCCACTATCACTTGTTAAGCGAAGTATGTGTTTTAATCTATCATCAGGCGAAACTTTTACATTATCTATCATTTTGCCTTTAGTATCATAATCTTTTATATTGCCTAGTATGGTTTTTACTATCATTTTTTCTCCTAAAATAAATAATATCTTTGAGTTAGTGGTAATTCTGTAGCTGGTTCGCTATATGCAACTTCTCCATCAACCGTTACTACATAAGTTTGTGGGTCAACTTCAATTTTTGGAGTTGCATTGTTTAATTTCATATCAGATTTTTTAGCACTTGCTGCACCTTGTATTGGTAATACTTGTTTTTTAATTCCGTATTCTTTAGCAACATTTGCATCTACTGCCATTTTGCACATAAAACTATAGCAAGTTTCGTGTAATGCAACACCTAAAGCACCAAACATTTTTCTATGCATTACTGGTTGTGGAGTTGGAATTGATGCGTTGCTATCTCCCATTACTGAATGTAAGCAAAATCCACCTTTAATTATTAATTTAGGTTTAGTTCCAAATGATTTTGGATCCCATAATACTAAATCAGCAATTTTACCAACTTCAACACTACCTACATAAGTAGAAATTCCTGCTGCTATTGCTGGATTTATTGTGTATTTTGCAATATATCTTTTAATACGCTCATTATCAGAATATTCACTATCATTACCTAATGCTCCACGCTGGATTTTCATCTTATGAGCTGTTTGCCAAGTTCTACTTACAACTTCACCAATTCTTCCCATAGCTTGAGAATCACTACTCATAATTGAGATTACACCCATATCGTGTAATACATCTTCAGCACCAATTGTTTCTTTTCTAATTCTACTATCAGCAAAAGCAACATCTTCTTTAACATTTTTGCTTAAGTGATGGCAAACCATTAACATATCTAAATGCTCTTCAATAGTATTAACCGTAAATGGCATTGTTGGGTTTGTTGAAGCTGGTAAAATATTTGGCTCGCCTGCTAATTTAATAATATCAGGAGCATGACCGCCACCAGCACCTTCAGTGTGGAATGTATGAATGGTTCTACCATTAATTGCTGCTTTTGTATCTTCTACACAACCATATTCATTTAATGTATCTGTGTGAATACCTACTGATACATCAGCAATCTCTGCAGCTTTTAATGCGTTATCAATAGCACTTTTTGTAGTTCCCCAGTCTTCGTGAATTTTAAGTCCTGCTGCACCTGCACGAAGTTGCTCTAAATTCACTTCTACATTAGAACCATGACCTTTAGCATAAAGACCTATATTAATAGGTAAATCATCAGTGCCTTGAAGCATTCTTTTTATATTAAATATACCAGGGGTGCAAGTTGTAGCCTTAGAACCATCGTTTGGACCTGTTCCACCACCAAATAAAGTAGTAATACCATTGCTTAAAGCTTCATCAACTTGTTCAGGATTTATAAAATGTATATGAGTATCAATCCCGCCTGCTGTAACTATAAGACCTTCTCCTGCAAGTGCTTCAGTGCCAACTCCAGTTACAAAGTCAATATCATCAGTAATATCAGGGTTTCCACCTTTACCAATTGCGTGTATTTTTCCATTTTTAATACCTATATCTGCTTTATAAATACCTGTATAATCAATTATAAGTGCATTTGTAATTACTAAATCAACTACATCTTTATCTAAAAATCTTGAGTTTTGACCCATACCATCACGAAGAGTTTTTCCACCACCGAATTTGCACTCTTCGCCATATTTTGTATAGTCTTTTTCAACTCTAGCAAAAAGATTTGTATCAGCTAATCTTATACTATCACCAGTAGTTGGTCCAAAATGAGATGCGTATTCTGCTCTAGTTATTTTAAACATTATTGCTCCTTATTTATCTAATTTACCATTGATTTTGCAATTTTGTCCCCAAACTTCACGACTACCTGCTAAATCAATTAACTTAACACTTTTTTTCATACCTGGTTCAAAACGAACTGCAGTTCCACTAATAATATCTAAACGCTTTCCACGAGCTTTTTCTCTATCAAATTCTAAAAGTTTATTTGTTTCATAAAAATGATAATGAGAACCTACTTGAACTGGTCTATCTCCTGTATTTACAACTTCAATTTCTATACTTTCACGACCTTCGTTGCAAACTATATCACCTTGTGCATAAATTATTTCACCTAATTTCATAATTCCTCCTTAGTTAATTGGATTATGGATAGTTACTAATTTAGTTCCATCTTTGAAAGTAGCTTCAATTTGAACTTCATTTACTATATCAGCAACACCTTCCATAACTTGGTCTTTGCGTAAAACATTTTTACCTTCGTTCATAAGATCGCTTACGCTCTTACCTGCTCTTGCACCTTCCATTACATAATCACTTATAATAGCAATTGCTTCAGGGCAATTTAACTTAAGACCATTGTCTAAACGCTTTCTAGCAACTACTGCTGCATAGCTTAATAAGAGTTTTTCTTGCTCTTTTTTTGTTAATGTCATAATTTCTCCTTTACAAAATTAGTTTTATAAAATTATTATATTTTTATTGTCTTGCTAAGATTAACTTCATACCTCCTTTATGCAAAAAATTGCTTTTAATATCATTAATATATTTCATAGCTAAATCATTATCATCTGATGAAATTCTAATAATATTAGTATTATTAATAATACTTGAATGAGCTTTTAAATTCTCATTATGAATTGTTTTAAATTCCACATCGCCTTTTATAATCAATGTATAAAAATAGTTATGATTATAAAGAGAATTTAAACTACTATTAGAGTTATAATAAAATATATCATTAATACTTAATTTATTATTGATAAATATTCTTAAAGATAATTTTGCTTTAAATTGCGAATTTGCATAACCTAAAAATCCACCATCTAAATAAAATAATCTTGAATTATCATTCATAAAAATAGTAGTTTTGCTTGAAAAATTTGAATTCTGATAAAAAATATTAGCATCATTATGAAAAACTAAAATAGAATTATTATCAAGTTCTATATTTGTTTTTAAACTAGAAGTGCCTTTATATATTTTTTGATTTGATTGAGAACTTAAAGTAGCCTTAGAATTAAATAATTTAAAGCTTTGAGCGTAATTATCTTGATTTACAAAACCACCACCTAAAGTGCTAAGATAAGCAAAAAAATCTTCATTTTCGCTATCTTCTCCAAATCTAGTTGGAACTTGAATTAACCTTTGCATACCTTGTTGGTAATGCTCTTTTAAATGGTTATTTTCAAGTGTTATTTTTAATAAGCTCACTCTAAGCCTTTAAGAAGACAATTTTTCTCAATCCAATTAATAACATCAGACAAACCTTCATCTTTTTTAAGATTTGTAAAGAAAAAGTCTTTATTTTTCCTAAAATGTAAAGTATCGCTTTTCATAATATCAAGATTTGCACCAACATAAGGAGCTAAATCGGTTTTATTAATTATAAATAAATCAGATTTAATCATTCCAGCACCTGCTTTGCGTGGGATTTTTTCACCTTGTGCCACATCAATTACATAAATACTAAAATTAACTAAATCAGGACTAAAAGTAGCAGCTAAATTATCCCCACCACTTTCTAAAAAAAGTAAATCTAAATTAAATTTCTTTTGTAATTCATTTAATGCAGCTTCATTCATTGAAGCATCTTCTCTAATCGCAGTGTGCGGACACCCACCAGTTTCTACACCTATAATTCTTTCTGGTGGTAAAACGCTGTTTTTCGCTAAAAATAAGGCATCTTCTTTTGTATAAATATCATTTGTTACAACGCCTATTTCATAATCTTTACTCATAACTCTTACTAACCTTTCTATTAAAAGAGTTTTACCAGCTCCAACAGGACCACCTACACCTATAATGACAGGTTTTTTCATAACAATCCTTTAAAAAAAATTAATTGTGGCTTTTAGTTTAGTTTTATCAAGCTTAAAAATTGCTGAATTATTTAAAATTTAAAAAGTTTATATAATTTTATTATTAATTATTTATTTATAATAATTATATATTATTTAATTTTTATAAATAATTTTCATATTTTGTATAAATTTTGCATAAATTTAAATAAAAAAAAAAAAAACAATAAATTATTTATAAAGATTAAGATTATTTTAATTTTAATCAATCTACAATAGGAAAATGTATTTTTGTTTTACAAAAAGATAAAAATCATTTAAAAATAATTTTAAGGAGTAAATCATGAATAATGATTTAAGAGGAAATGCCACAGGTATGACCTATGTCATATTCTTAATCGGTATTTTATTTCTTTCTTTTACTGCACCTTGGCAAAAATTATCTAACTTTGACCCAGCTACAGGTGCTTTTATGCGTTGCTTGATAGGAACTATCTGCCTTATTCCTTTTGCAATTATGGAAGCTAAAAAAATCGGTAAGCTTACCAAAAAAGGCGTATGGCTATCTATTTTAGCTGGACTTGTATTAGGGATTGACTTTACTGCGTGGAATTATTCAATATTCTTTGTAGGTTCAGGAATTGCTTCAATTCTTTTAAATATTCAAGTAATTATGTTGCCAGCTTTAGCATTTATTACAGATAGAGAAAGAATTCCATTTAGCTATTATTTCATAGCACCTATAATGCTTGCTGGTGTTATCTTAGCTGGTGGTGCTTTAGAAAATGGTATAGTTGATCCAAATGGCCCTCAAGAAGTATTTGGTACTGGTATTATGGCAGTTGGAACAATTTGCGGTCTTACTTCAGGATTTTGCTATGGAATTTACTTATTCGCTAGCAGAAGAGCAGGAAGAATTGGAAACGGACAAGTTGTTCAACCTATCTTAATCTCAAGTGCTGCTCAACTTGTAGCTCCTGTTGTATGGGCGTTCTTAATCACAGGAAATGGTTTCATATTTGACCAAGGTGTTATGGTTGATACTGCTGCTGGTATTAAAGCAATGCACTTACCACAAGCTGCTATAGAAAGCGTTACAAGTCCATTTGGTAATGTGGCTTTAGGTGATCCTATCACTGGAATGAACTGGTTATGGATGATAGTTTTAGGAACTGCAGGTCAAGCTGCTGCTTGGACATTTGCTCAACATGGTTCAGTTAAACTAAACCCTACTTTAGGTGCTGGGTTATTAATCTTAAGTCCAATAGCTACTGTTGCTTTAATCGGACCTCTTATGTTTGGCGAAAGCTCATCATTATTACAAAAAGTTGGTGTTGTGATTGCACTTCTTGCTGTTGCTTACCAAAACGGCTTAATTACTGCTTTAATGAATAAAATTAGAGGCAAGTAAATATTTAATCTTCCTAAATTATTAGGAAGATTACTTACAATCTTTACTTATACTATTATCGTAACTACAAGCTATATTTATATAAGCTTTTTTATTTTCCCCGCTAAGCTCTTTTGCCTCATCTAAAAATAATTTTGCACTAAAATATTTTATAGCGTTATTATTTATTATTGTATTAATCTTGCAACCATCATTTAATAATTCACATTTTGTATAAGCATAATTCCCTAAAGCACAAACCATAGGCTCATCATCATTACAAGCTCTTGCATAATATTCATAAGCTTTTTTGAAATTCTTTTGCTCTAATGCTTTTTTAGCAATTTTAGTATCATTTGAATTTGAATTAGAACTAGCTGCATTTAAGGCTGATTTACCAACACTATAAATAACTTTAATAGGAATTGTAATTGCAAAAACAACAACAGAAGTTGCGACAGAAGCCACACCACTTATTAAAGAACTACATCCTAAAAATATAAATAATATAAAACTAAAAATTATTTTCATATTAATCCTTTAATAAAAAACGCTAATATTAGCAAATGAAAGTTTTAAAATCACCTTGTTTTGATAGTTTTGAAGTAAAGGGTTCTAAATTCTTATGCTATTTTGAACCACTTAATATTAACGAAAATGTTCGCACTAGACAAGAAGAATTAAGAGCCGAGCATTTTAAATGCGTTCATGTAGTCTATGCTAGTAGAGTATTAAATGAATTTGGACAAATTGTAGAAAATCAAAGTGATGATGGAGAGCCTAAAGGAAGTAGTGGAGCACCTGCTCTTAATGTATTAAGAGGAGCTAATATTGTAAATGCAGCTTGTTATATAGTAAGATATTTTGGTGGAACATTATTAGGAGTTGGCGGGCTTGTAAGAGCATATTCAAACGCAGTTAATTTAGGAATTTCAAAAGCTAATGAGCTAAATCTACTTTCTAACTATATAAAAAAAGAATCATATTATATAGAACTTGAATATAGCCAAATAAATAAATTAAGTTATATTTTAGATAAACTAAATATCGTTTATTCTAAAGATTTTGGAGCAAATGTTGTATTTTATTTAGAACTTAGCACAGATGAATTAGAAGAATTAGAAAAAGAATTGATAGATTTAAGATTAATTTTAAATAAATTATAAGGATATAAAATGAAAAAATATATGATGATTGTTAGCCTATTATTTTTAAGTGCTTGTAAAAACGAAGATATACAAAAAAGTGTCAAAAATTGCTTAAACGAACTTTCAAATCAACCAAGTGAAGCTGTTTTTGATAAATGTTTTTATTATGAAAATGAATTTCAAAGACAATTAAGTATTAATTTTGAAAATGTATTACCTAAATTATTTAATAATTATGGTGGAATTGCAGAAATTAAAGTAGATATATTAAATAGTTCTAATAATAGTGCTGAAGTGCAAATTATTACTAAATTTAATAATGGTTTTGTTAAAAATGAAAAGAGAAAAATGGTAAAAATTGATAATTTATGGAAAATGTCAGCAGATATTATAAAATAAAAGGCTTGATAATCAAGCCTTTAAATTATTTTACACAACAACTTGTTGCACCTGTATTTTTTAGCATCCAAATTGATTTTTCATAACTAGCAATTTGCTCTTGAGCATAAGCTGCAGTAGTTGTATCTCCTGCTTCTTCAGCAAATTTATTTAACTTTTTAAACTCAGCTAATAAGTATTCATAATCAGCTAATATAAGTCCAACTAATTCAGTAGCTTCAAAGCAAGTTTTATCAGTTCTTGGAGCTTTTGAAGTTTCCATTAATTCTTTTGGGCAAACTATAGCTTTATGTCCTAATTGTAATAATCTTTCAGCACAATCATCAAACATTTCAGCCATTTTTTCATATGCTTCTTCAGTATATGAATGAAGTGCAAAGAATTGTAATCCTTTTACATTCCAATGGTAGTTATGAAACTTTAAAAATAATGCATGTGCATCAGCTTGTAATTGTAATAATTGTTTTTCTAATGACATTCTGTCTCCTTTAATTGAATTTGTATTGCATTATAACAAAAATAGATTAATTAATTTTTATTACTTAATAATTTTTATTATTTAAATTAAAAATATTTTTCATTTTCACTAGTATTATTTAACTATAAATTGATATTCTTAACAAATTTATAAAAAAAGGAGAAATATGAAAAAATCATTATTAGCACTTAGTGCAGTAGCTATTATGTTTATAGGTTGTGGAAACAAAATCAGTGATGAGCAAGTTAAAAATTTTGAAACTTCATTAAATAATTCTATTAAAAACGAAATTGAAAAATTAAAAGTTCTAACTGCTATGTTTGAAATTCCATCTAATGTAAATATTAGTGATTACAAATGTGAAAATAAAGGTGATTATGCAGAATGTAAGAGCAAAGGTATTGATGTTATTATAAATAATCAAAAAGTTTTAAGTGTTGAAGAAATAAAAATTGAAACAAATGGATTTTATACTGGAGATAAAAAAGGAAGTGTTAGCATAAAAGAATTAGCAACTAATACTCCTAAAGAAAGTTTTTATAAAAGCGAAATAAAATCAATTAAACTAGGTGAAATAGCTGTAGGATTTGCTAGTATGTTGGCTATTTCTGATAATAAATTAGGAATACTTCCAGAACTAGCAAAAGATGAATATTCTATCAACACAATTACTAAAACAAAAGATGTGGCAAATAATGGAAATGTTAAGGTTGAATTTAAATTAATCGGCAAGCATAATAAAAATGAATTAGCTTTTGCAATAGATTTAGATGTATTAGATAAATTCTTTGAAATATGTGATAAATTAAATATTACTTATAATATTGATAATTATAAGATTGATAATGTAGATACACTTGATAAATACGATATGGATAATAAAGAATTTGCAGAATCTTTATTAATTAATTCAATTGAAAGCAAAATAAATATTAACAATAACTTAAAAGCTATCAAAGAATATGTAATGCAAAATATTGATAAAGTCCCTGAACAATTTAGACCAATTGTTGATAGTTTTTTTGCTAATACACCACACAAATTTGAGCAAAGTTTAAAAGTTAAAAACAAATATAATATGTTAAAAGCTATAGAAGAAAGTGAAAATCAATTACCTAAAGACTTTAACGATAATGTAGAAATAAAAATAAATGGTATGAATTTTACTCAAATAAAATAAAAAAATCCTATTTCAAATTCTAGAATTTGAAATAGGAATAAAACTTATTTTTTCTTACTTTCGTTAAATTTTAATAATTCTTTTTTAACTACTGGAGCTAATAAAAATAACGCTAAAACATTAGGTAATACCATTAAAGTATTACATAAATCAGAAATACTCCAAACCAAATCAAGCTTTAGCATAGCACCTATAAAAATACATAAAACAAACACTATTTTAAATATAGGTAAAGCTTTATTTGAGAATAAATATTGCACATTAATTTGAGCGAAATAATACCAGCCAATAATGGTTGTAAATGCAAAAAACACAAGACAAATTGCAAGTAATTTCACACCAATACTACCAAAAGCAATGCTAAATGCCGAAGTAGTTAGTTCAATACCGCTAAGACTTAAATCAGCTCCGCTAAGTAAGATTATAAGAGCAGTTGCTGTGCAAATAAATGCTGTATCAATAAATACTGCAAGCATTGCCACAAAACCTTGAGAAACAGAGTTTTTAGTAGTTGCACTTGCGTGTGCGTGTGGTGTACTTCCCATACCTGCTTCGTTTGCAAAAAGTCCCCTTGCAACCCCATATCTAATAGCTTCTTTAATACCAATTCCAACAGCTCCACCAGCTACTGCTTCAAGTCCGAAAGCTTGTTTAAAAATCATAGAAAATACATTGCCTATATTTTCGTGAAATGCTATTAAAATATAAACTGCAACCAAAACATAAAATATAGCCATAAAAGGCACTACAAGTTCAGCAAATCTAGCAATCCTTTTAACCCCACCAATCACCACAAATCCTGCGATAATTGCAGTAATTGCTCCTGTGATTTTCAAATCCACTCCAAAAGCTTGATGAATTGCACCTGAAATAGAATTGCTTTGTGTCATTTGACCCGCACAACCAAGTGCAACAATAATTGCAATAGCAAAAAATCCAGCGAGCAAATTGCAAGTATTAGCACCTAATTTTTTCTTAAGACCAAGTTTTATATAAAACGCAGGACCTCCGATATAATGTCCGTGCTGCCATACTTTGTAGCGTTGTGCTAAAACACCTTCAGCTAAAATTGTAGCCATACCCAAAAATGCACTAGCCCACATCCAAAATATAGCTCCTGCTCCACCTAAATTAATAGCAGTTGCAACGCCTATGATATTACCTGTTCCAACTTGTGCTGAAATTGAAATCATCATAGCTTGTAGGGCTGTTATTCCGGAATTTTTTTTCTTACCTTTTTTGAATAAATCTCCAAAACTTGCACTCAAGCCTTCTTTAAAATAGCGAAATTGCGGAAGACCTAGATAAATAGTGAAAATAAGACCTATTCCAACTAAGGCAAATACAAGAACATAAGCAACTAAAACTCCATTAATTTGCTCAATAAATTGATGAAAATCCATATGAAAACCTTGTTATAAATTAAAAAGTTTTAAGTCTAACAAAAAAAGTAAAAATTTTGCTTAAATTAATATTCTTTTGCAATCTAATTTAATAAATTTAAGCAATAAATACTACTAATTATAAAATATTAATAAAATAGCGTTATTAAAATAAATAAAATAATTAAATTGTGTTTTCATTAATTTAAAAATTAAATTGTAAAAACATTATTTAAAAAATTCTTTAAATACGCCAATATCTTGGCAAAATAAAAATTAATTCAAATTCCTTAAAAATATAAATAGTAAAATATAGCTTTTATATAGGCTATAAAATCAATTTTATCAACACAACTTATTTGTAGTATAAATAAAATATTTTAAATTAAATAATTTTTTAATTAATAAGCAATAAAAATGAGTAGCTAAGCTAGAGCATTATTAAAAACTCTAAAATACTTAGAATATATGCAAATTAGATTTTAAATTGCAAACCTAATTCTACTACAACCTTTCAAATTATAAAAAATAAATTCAAATACAAATTAAGTAAAGATTAAGAATGGGGGGGGGTATTATACTGATTTTACAAAAAGCATAATGCAAAACATTAGGCTTTAAACCAAATCAAAAGGAGATTAAATGAAAAAATTATTAAGTTTTGCAATATTTGCATCTATGTTAGTTGCTTGTGGGAGTGATACTCCTAAAGCTGATGATACTCCAGATGTTGTAGTTAAAAAATGTTTGAAGTTAGTGATTGAAGAAGATAAACAAGCTGTTAAGTGCTTTAATTTTAAATCAGAAGATGAAAAAAATATTTTATTAGAAAAAATGTCTTATAAAGCAAAGGGCATTAAAGAAATGGGTAGTGTTAAATCAATAAAAACAAACTTAGACTATGAGTTAGGAAGCTCAGCTGGAGTTAGATATAAAGTAACATTTAATAATGGTGAAAGTTTTTCTAAAATGGCGGAACTTACAAAGATAAACAATACTTGGTATATGGAACGCTAATTTTAGTTATTACAATTTAAGATTTATTGGAATTTATTTTAAGGACAAATTACAAGCTTCATTGATAAAATACAATAACTTAAACTCTTAAAAACATATTATGGAATTTAAAAAATTTTAGTGTCTAATTTATTTTAACAATAAAATTAAGCTAAACTTAGCTTTTAAATACTTTTAATACTCTAGAATTTCAATCAGGAATTTGATTTTTAAAGAGTGGAAATCTAAATCATAATTTTTATAATAATTCTTAAAGTAAGATTTTATTATCACTAAAGTCATATTCAATCTCACTAACTTTGTTTAAATCTTTATCTAGCAGCTTTTTTTGCTTCATCACTTGCGAAAAATTCTTTACAATTTTTATCATTTGCATTTATATTTTTAATACGCAAAATACTATTTTTAGCACTTACTTTTATACAAGCAATGCCATTTATTAAAAACTCTCCATTAGGATTTATAGGTGCATAAGTCATATCGCTAATCTTAGCAAATCTACCTTGTGCTACAAAAAAAGCAGAAATATCAGAAATTATTATTGATAAATTAGCTGCGTTTTGTTTATGAAAATTAGACTCACTTTTAGGCTCTTCGGATAAAATATTATAAGCTTGTGCATAAAAAAAATGCTGCTGTTTTTTTATCCATACTCACACCATCACCTTTAGCATACATTAAAGTTAAAGTCCCGCAAGCTTCAAAATCTCCATCATAACAGCTATCTTTTAAGCTTTTTATATAAGCATTTAATATCGTAAAATATAAAAATATAAAAAATAATTTTTTCATAAACTTTACTTCTTATTTTCGTAAATTATAAATTAATAATACACTAAAAATACAATTTCACCTTTAAACTAGCTTGTATTATTTTTTAAAATAAAAATATTTATAAAATAATATATTTTATAAAAATTTATAGGTTCATTATCTTTA
>NZ_JACGAU010000026.1:0-22261 GCF_020137595.1 Campylobacter sp. RM12640 | reverse complement strand
AAGTGCTTTAGATAATGAAAGTCAGAATTTAATATCAAAAAGCTTAGTAAATATTAAGCAAGATAAGATAATTATTCTAATAGCACATAGATTAAATTCTATTGCAATTGCTGATAATATTTTGATTTTAGATAATTCTAAAATGGTGGGATTTGGAAACGATAAAAGCTTAGAAAATAATGAATTTTATAAAAAATTAAAAGAAAAATTTGAAGAATGTTAAAAGAGATAAAATGAATATAGAAAGTAAAGTATTAAAAAATGGCTTAAAAATTTATGCTGTAAATCTAAATGATAATTCAGGTGTAGCTAGTGTAAATATCTTTTATAAAGTAGGCTCAAGTTATGAAGAATTAGGCAAAAGCGGTATAGCACATTTGCTAGAACACCTATCTTTTAAAAGCACAAAAACTCATAAGGCTGGAGAATTTGATGAGATAATAAAAGCATTAGGTGGAGTAAATAATGCTTGCACTAGTTTTGATTACACTCAATACTATGTAAATATCGCAAATATTCATATTAAAAGGGTTTTAGAATTATATTCTAGTATGATGAGTGAGTTAATGTTTAATAAAGATGAGTTTTATAAAGAAAGAGATGTAGTCCTTGAAGAAGAGAGATTAAGAGTAGGAAATGATGCTTTTGGGTATTTATATAATGCTATTTATAATTACGCTTTTATAAAGACTAGTTATCATTGGACGCCGATTGGATTTGCTGATGATATAGCAAATCTTACACCTAAAATTGTAAAAGAATTTTATACTAAATTCTATGCACCAAATAATGCTTGTATAGTAATTAGCGGAGATTTAGCTAATATTGATATTTTTAGTATGTGCGAAGAGATTTTTAGTAAAAAATCAGCAAAAAAAATCACACAAAATAAAGTATATGAACCAGATAGAACAGGTCTAAAAGAAATAGAACTTAGTTTTCCTAATCTAAATTCTAATATTTTTGCTTGTGCTTATAAAATACCTGCATTTAATCACGAAGATTTTGAGTATTTAAAGGCTATTTCAATATTTTTAAATCTTGATAAAAACTCAATTATAAAAAATAAAATGATAAATGAGTATAATCTATGTGCTGATTTGGACTTTTACGCACAAAGCTCTAAGAATGAAAATTTATTTATAATTTTTGGAGTTTGTAATGATTTAGTAAATACAAAATCAGCAATAAAGCAACTAAAAAAATTAATTAATCAAACAAAATTTAATAAATTTGATACAAGAACAATTTATAATCAATTAGAATTAAGCATAAATCAAGTAAAATCCAACCCAAGTGCTTTAGCGAGTGGAATTGGTAAATTTGAATGTTTTGGAGATGTAAATGTATTTTTAAATTCTCTAACTTCAAAAGAATTAGATTATAAAATTTTAAACCAAGTTTTTAAAAAATATCTAAAAGATGACAATTTAACTCAAATAATTTTAAAGGAGAAAGTATGAAAAAAGAAATAATAGGTGCAATGACAGCTTTAATAACACCATTTAAAAATGATAAAATTGATGAACTTAGTTATGAAAAGCTAGTTAAAAGACAAATAGCAAATGGAATTGATGCCGTAGTTCCTGTTGGAACCACAGGAGAAAGCCCAACTTTAACTCACGAAGAGCATAAAAGATGTATAGAAATCGCAGTAAGTGTTTGTAAAGGAACAAATACTAAGGTTTTAGCAGGTGCAGGCTCAAATGCAACTCACGAAGCAATATCTTTAGCAAAATTTGCTCAAGAGTGTGGAGCTGATGGAATTTTAAGCATTACTCCATATTATAATAAACCTATGCAAAGTGGATTATATAAACACTATGAAGCTATTGCTAAATCAATTGATATTCCTATTATGCTTTATAATGTTCCAGGAAGAACAGGTTGTGAAATAGCTAGTCAAACTATAATTGAACTTTTTAGAAATTGTCCTAATATTTACGGAGTAAAAGAAGCAAGTGGAAATATAGATAAGTGCGTAGATTTATTAGCAAACGAGCCAAAACTAAGACTTGTAAGTGGAGAAGATAGTATAAATTATCCTATTTTAAGCAATGGTGGTAGTGGTGTAATTAGCGTTACTTCAAATCTTTTACCAAATGAAATTGCTAATTTAACTCACGAAGCTTTAAAAGAAAACTATAAAAATGCAAAATCTATTAACGATAAACTTTATAATATAAATAAGATTTTATTTTGTGAGAGCAACCCAATTCCAATAAAAGCAGCAATGTTTATAGCAGGATTACTTCCTAGTCTTGAATATCGTTTGCCACTTTGCGCTCCTAGTAAAGAAAATCTAAAAAGAATAGAAGAAGTTATGAAAAATTATGATATAAAAGGATTTTAATGCAAGAGATTAATTTTAAAGATAAAGTATTAGTAATAAGCGGTGGAACTCGTGGTATAGGTAAGGCTATTGTGTATGAATTTGCAAAAGCAGGTTGTAATGTTGCATTTACTTATAATTCAAACGAACAAATCGCACAAGAAATCGTTGCTGATATTGAAAAAACTTACAAAGTTAAAGCTAAATGCTATCCATTTGATATACTTGAGCCTGAAACTTATAAAGATTTATTTTTAAAAATTGATGAAGATTTTGATAGAGTTGATTTCTTTATCTCAAATGCAATTATTACAGGTCGTGCAGTTGTAGGTGGATATACTAAGTTTATGAAACTTAAACCTCGCGGAATTAATAATATCTTTACAGCTACCGTTAATGCTTTTGTTTGTGGTGCTCAAGAAGCAGCTAAGAGAATGGAAAAAGTTGGAGGCGGAAGTATTATTTCAATTTCTAGCACAGGGAATTTAGTTCATATTGAAAACTACGCAGGTCATGGAACAGCAAAAGCTGCTGTTGAAGCAATGGCTAGATATGCAGCAACTGAATTAGGCGAGAAAAATATCCGTGTAAATGTTGTAAGTGGTGGTCCAATTGATACTGATGCTCTAAAAGCATTTACTAATTATGAAGAAGTAAAACAAGCTACAATGAATTTAAGCCCATTAAATCGTATGGGACAACCTGAAGATTTAGCAGGTGCATGTTTGTTCTTATGCACTGATAAAGCTAGTTGGGTTACAGGACATACATTCATTGTAGATGGTGGAACAACATTCAAGTGATGAATTTACCTAATCTTTTGGCTAGTGCTAGGATAGTCCTAGCACCAATTTTATTTATATTATTAACGCATTCAAATGTGTTGGTTAATACTCACAATATACATATTTCTTGGATAAATTATTTAGCAGCTCTTATTTTTACTATTGCTTCTATAACTGATTTTTTTGATGGATATATTGCAAGGTCTTGGAATCAAAAAACAATTTTAGGAGAGATTTTAGACCCTTTGGCTGATAAAATGCTTACCTTAGCAGCATTTTTAGGGCTTATGATGATGGGAAGAGTTAATGAAATTCTAGTTTATTTTATATTAGTTCGTGAGTTTTTTATAACTGGTTTAAGAGTTATGATAGTAGCTGATGGGCTTAAAATCGCTGCAAATATGAGTGGTAAAATCAAAACAACATTTCAAATGTTAGCAATTGGATTTTTACTAATGGATTGGTGGGGAAAAGATATTTTATTTTACCTATGCTTTTTCTTTACTATTTATTCTGGGGCTATTTATGTAATAGAATATGCTAAGGCAAAAAAATGAAGAATATAATTCTCACTTTTATTGTTTTAGCTTTTTGCTTTTGGCATTATGGGGCTAGTTTTTTAGGCACTATTTTAATACTTTCTTTTTTGATATTTTTTCATGAATTAGGGCATTTTTTAGCTGCAAAATACTTTAAAGTTAGAGTTTTAACATTTAGCATAGGGTTTGGAAAGCCAATTTATGTGAAGCATTATAAAGGCACTGATTATCAAATATCAAGCATATTTTTAGGTGGATATGTCAAGATGAAAGGTCAAGATGATAGCGACCCTACTCTTAAAAATTATGATTATGATAGCTATTCGGTATTACACCCATTTAAAAAGATTTTAATTCTTTTTGCAGGTCCATTTTTTAACCTACTTTTAGCATTTTTAATCTATATAAGTTTAGGTTTTATAGGGGTTGAAAGGCTTAGTCCGACTATTGGTGCGCTTAGCGAATATGCTGATATAAAACTAAAAGTAAATGATAAAATATTAGAAATCAATGGCACTAAAATTAATAATTTTTACGATATAAAACCACTCGTAAATGATAGTAGTATTAATGTAAAAGTATTAAGAAATAATGAAATTTTAGAACTTGATATTAAAACTTACGAAGGCAAAACTCAAAATATTTTCGGAGAAATCATCACAAAACCACTATTAGGAATTGTGCCTAAAAATGAGACTTTTATAGAATATCATAGAGATTTTAGTGTGTTTGCTTGGGCTTTTAAAGAGAGTTTAGATGGGGCTTTTTTAATCCTTGAAGGTCTTAAAAAATTAATATTAGCTGAAGTTAGCCCTAAAAATATAGGTGGAATTATAAGCATAGCCGACACAACTACAATGGCTACTACACTTGGAATTTCAAAACTGCTAATAATCACGGCTTTACTATCAATTAATCTTGGGATTTTAAACCTTTTACCTATTCCTGTGCTTGATGGCGGGCATATAGTTTTTAATTTATATGAGTTAGTTTTTAAAAGGGAAGTAAATCAAAAAGTATTTATTACACTTAGTTATATTGGAATGTTTTTATTATTTTCTTTAATGATATTTGCTACATTTAATGATATAACAAGAATTATTGAAAACCAATAAAGTATATTTTATTGGTTTTTTAATTCTAATAATTAAAACCACTATATATTTTTGCTTATTTTAAATTCTTTAATTTACTTACAATATTTTTAATTAAACTAGACTTCCTATGCTTGTAGTTTTTCTTTATATGAGTTAATTTTTAAAAGAGAAGTAAATAATGTGTTTTTATTATTTTCTTTAATGATATTTGCTGCATTTAATGATATAACAAGAATTATTGAAAACCAATAAAGTATTATATTTTATTGGTTTTTTAATTCTAATAATTAAAGCTCACTAGATAAAACTAGGCAAAACTTACATAATTTTATTATTCTTCAACACTCACTACGCATTTATTTTTACCCGTATTCTTGCCAAGATACAAATTCTTATCAGCGATTTCAAATAGTTGCTTATAATCTTTTTGATTAAAATTAGCTATATATCCACCTATTGTAATACTTATTGTTTCTTGCAAATCACTTATCTTTAATTTAAACACTTCTTCTCTAATGTCATTTAAAAATATTTCAGCATCTTTTTTATTATCAATATCTGCAATGATTAAAAATTCTTCCCCACCCCATCTACAAATATTAATATTAAAATCAGAATATTTTTTATACTTATTGATTAAAACTATAGCCAACATTTTTAGCACAATATCTCCGGTTTGGTGACCATAAGTATCATTTATATGTTTAAAATTATCAATATCACATACCGCAATTAAAATTCTTTGTTTGTTATATTTTGATAACACAACATCTTCCATATATTTTCTATTATATAAACCTGTTAAAAAATCTTTATATACAATTTGAGCTAAATCGTTAATTTTTTTACTAGGAATAACGGTTACCAATACACCATAAACCACTAAAAATACCAATAAAACCGCTAAATTGATTGGATAAAGAACAATATTTGCATTTTTATATTCGTTAATTTCAAAAAATTTATCACTATGTAGCACAATAGAATCTGCTTGAAAATAACTAAGATAAATTAAAAAAATAATTAAAATTGTTGATACAAAACAGGTGCTTTTCTTAAAAAATAAAAATTGCACAAGTATCAAACAACATAATAACAAGTCAAATCCACTAGCACTACCTAAGTAATAAATTGCGATTAGCTGATGGATTAAAACTTCAAAATATACAACGGCATAATAAATTTTTATTTTATCGCTACTAAAATTTGTAATTATTAATACATAAATTAAGGTTGAGACTATATTTACATAAAATAGCTCATATATTTTCATATAATAAAATATAAACAAAAAGGACACATGTAAAATTGTCGCCAAAAGTATGATTAAATAAATATAATCATAAAAATTAATCAGTCTAGATATTAACTGCTTGATTTGAGTTGTCATAATTTTCCTTGTTTAATGAACCTAATATTTGAATAAATTTCTTGTTTTCAACTATACTTAAATTTGCCTTGATTTCATAAATTTCTCGTATTAAATCAAGTGTAATAACATCGTTAATCTTTCCATTTTTATAAACCTTGTTGTTGTGTAAAAAAATTGCTTCATCACAATATAAACTCGCTAAATTTAAATCATGTAAAACAACTATGCTTATTAAATCATTTTCAATTGTAATCTTTTTTAAAGCTTCTAATAAAATACATTGGTGTTTAATATCTAATGCACTTACAGGCTCATCAAGTAATAAAATACTTGGGTTTTTAAGCAAAACTTGAGCAAAAGCTATCATTTGTCTTTGACCGCCAGATAAATCTTTAATATTAATATTAGCAAGATGCGAAATCTTAAATTCCTTTAAAACATTAACTGCTTTATTTAAAATTTCATCGCTTATTTTTAAACCTAATTCATTATAAGCACCTAGTAAAACTACTTCTAAAGCACTAAGGTTTGTATGAGTATGAAAACTTTGTAACATATAACCTATATTACTTTGCCATTTTTTAATATTATCTGAATTAATATTACGATAAGTCATATTATGTTTTTTATCAAGTTGAAAAATAGCATCTAATAATGTGCTTTTACCTACACCATTAGCACCTAAAATAGCATAAATTTTACCTGATTTAAATTCTAGGTTTATATTATTTAAAATAGTCTTATTTCCTTTTTTAATACTTAGATTATTAATTTTAAGCATTTTTATTCCTTAATATAATAAAAAAGAAAAAAGGAACACCAATAAAAGAAGTTACTATTCCTATTGGAAATAAACTACCAGGAATTATCAATTTTGAAACACTAGAAGCTAAACTTAAAAATAAAGCTCCTATTATCATTGAAGCTGGTAAGAAAAATCTTTGATCTTCTCCTATAATAAGCCTTGCAATATGTGGTGCAACAAGACCTATAAAACCTATAACGCCCACAAAAGAAATAGCAACAGAACTAACAAAAGAAACACATAATAAAACTTTAATTCTTAAATATACTAAATTAACCCCTAAAACTTTAGCATTTTTCTCCCCAAGCCTAAATACACTTAAAGCCCAATTGTCTTTTAATAAAATTAAATAACAAAATAAAGTAACCAAAAATACTATTAAAATATTCGTATAATTAGCTTTTTGCAAACTTCCAAATAGCCAAAATAATATTTGTTGAGATACTTCAGGACTTGATAAAAATTGCACTAAAGATAAAAAAGATTGAAATAAAAACAATAAAGCAATACCAACTAAAACTAAACTTTGAGTGTTATATTTGTTATTTTTAGCAAAAATAAATAATATTGCAGAGCTTAACAAACTAGCACAAAATGCTCCTAATGGAATGCTAATAAAAGAACTTATAAAACTTATATTAAATGCAATTACTAATGAAGCTCCAAAGCCAGCTGCAGCACTAAGACCTAAAGTATATGGACTAGCTAAAGAATTATTTAAAATAGTTTGCATTAAAGCTCCGCCAAGTCCTAATGAAGCTCCAACAACAAGTGCCATTAATGCCATAGGTAATCTTAAATTATAAACAATATTAACGAAATTCTTTTGTATATCTATATCAAGTGCTTTAGATAATAAAGCTTTACATACAATAATTAAATCAAGTTGAGCTGGTCCTGTAGAAATATCTAGTATAAAAAATACTAATGCTAATAAAAAAGAGATTAGTAAAAATCCCAATCTCTTATAAATAGTGGATTTGTATAAAAGAATTTCTCTACTAAAATTTCTCATCATCAAGCTTTATCATAAAAGTTCCATCAGGAATAATCGGCAAATATTTCTTATGATAATTAATATAATCATCACTTGGATTAATATCACTAAATAACTCAGGATAAGCAGCTTTTGCTACAAATTCTAACATAAAAATATCCCCCAAAGTCCTTAGCATACTATGATAACCACCATAAATTCTATGATTTTTTACTGCGTTTAAATCTTGCCAAGTAGTTCTATTAGAAAATCCTCTTAATCTAGTATTTGCTTCATCAAAACTAATATTATTACCCATTACCATTGAAGTTTTATTTTTCTTAAGCTCACTTTCACGACCTGCTATAATAATTACTTCAGGGTCTTGAACTATGATTTCTTCAGGATTAATAGCTCCCCAAGTCTTAATAAGCCCATCAGCAATACTCTTAGCATTTGCTTTATCAATCAAACTTCCCCACATATAATGTGAATATGTAACTCCATTATCACTAGGGCCATTAATTCCGTATTCTATATAAACTTTTACTTTATTTTTAATATCTTTAGTTCTTGTTTGAATTAATTCTAAACGACTTTTATAATCATTCATAATTTCTTCAGCTCTTTTTTCTTGGTTGGTTAAAATTCCAAAAATTTTAGTGCTTATCTCGTGGTTTTGTAATTTTCCTTCGTGATAATCTACTACTATTATTGGGATATTTGCTAGTTTAATTGGATTTAAAGTATCTTTTAATGTATCATATTGCCATTTAGCTAAAACTAATACATCAGGTTCTAATTCTAATATTTTTTCAATTGACAATGTGCCTGATTCTGCTTCACCAAAATCTGCAATTTTGTCTAAATTAGGCATTACATCTAAATACATTTGCCAAGAAATTGGACTCCATTCACTCCAAACTGCTTTTGAAAAACCAACAACCTTATCAAATGATTTTTCTCCACCAACTGCTAAAAAATCTGTATAGTAAAAACCTAAAGCTATTCTATTAACTGGGGTATTTAAAGTAATTTCGTTTCCTGTTACATCTTTGAAAGTAATTTCCTTAGCAAACAAGCTAAATGATAATAAAAATAGTAGAATAAATCTCAACACTTCTCCTTAAATTTTAAAGAAATAAAAAAAGGAATTTGCCAAAAGCAAATTCCTAATCATTAAAATGCTGGGATTATAGCACCTTTAAATTGCTCTTCAAGTATCTTCTTAATTTTTTCTGTTTTTATAACCTTTATTAAAGCTTTTACCCCTTCATTATTTTCATTGCCTTTTTTAACAGCAATAACATTTACATAAGGGCTATTTAAATCTTCTAATATTATAGAATCCTTTGTAGGATTTAACTTCGCTGCTAATGCATAATTTGTATTAATTACAGCCAAATCACACTCATCTAAAACTCTTGGAACCTGTGCAGCTTCTAACTCTTTTATATCAAGATTTAAAGGATTTTCCGTAATATCAATAACGCTTCTAAATTTTACTTCCTTATTTGTCTTAATAAGTCCAGCTGCTTCAAGTATGTCTAAAGCCCTACTTTCATTTGTTGGGTCATTTGGGATATATACTAAAGCATTATTTTTTAATTCTTTAATATCTTTTACCTTTTTTGAATATGCTGCCATTGGAGGTAAAAACACATTAGCAACCGCTACTAAATCAGTGCCTTTACTCTCGTTAAAGTCTTCTAAAAAAGGCTTATGTTGATACATATTAGCGTCTAATTCCCCATCATTTAATGCAAGATTTGGTAGAATATAATCATTAAATTCTACAACTTTTAACTCATATCCAAGCTCTTTTAAATCATCTTTTACATTTTCTAAAATAGTAGCATTTGGATATGGGGTAATCCCTACTCTTAAAATCTCCGCACTAGCGTATAAACAAAATGCTAAACTTAAAGCTAATTTTTTCATATTTTCTCCTTAAAAACTTGGGATTATTTCGCCCTTATATTTTTCTTCTATAAATTTTTTAATTCTTGCATCATTTATAGAATCAACTAAAACCTTTGTCTTATCACTATTAATATTATCAGTCTTAACTACTAAAACATTAGTATATGGACTATCTTTACCCTCAATAATTACCGCATCTTTTGTAGGATTTAACTTCGCTGCTAATGCGTAATTTGAATTAATCACAGCTAAATCGCACTCATCTAAAACTCTTGGTAATTGTGCAGCTTCTAACTCTTTTATATCAAGATTTTTAGGGTTTTTTACGATATCTAGTGGAGTTTTTAGCTCTACATTTTTATCAAGTTCAATAAGCCCTGCAGCTTCAAGTATATCTAAAGCTCTACTTTCATTTGTTGGGTCATTTGGAATATAAATTAAAGCCTTATCTCCTAAATCTTTAATATCTTTAATCTTTTTAGAATATGCTCCCATTGGCTCAAGATGAACTGGTGCAACTGGAGTTAATTTTGTTCCTTTTTGCTTATTAAACTCATCTAAATATGGTTTATGTTGGAAAAAGTTTGCATCTATTTCGCCATCATCAACCGCTAGATTTGGCAATACATAGTCATTAAACTCAACGATTTTTAACTCGTGCCCTTTTTCTTTAACAATTTTTGCAACTTCTTCTAAAATTTCAGCATGTGGAACAGGTGTTGCACCTACACTAATAACATCAGCAAATAAATTTGCACTTAAAGCCAAACAAGCAGCTAAACTAAACAATCTTTTCATAATATCTCCTTAAATAAAATTTCCTGAATAAATAAATAAAATAACTAAAGCTAAAATTGAAATATAAAGATATTTATCCTTACCTTTTCTTAAAGCTTTTTCAACTAAATCCCCCCAAATCTGAACGATTTGAACCAATACAATCAAAACGATAACCGTTTCTACCATAATATCTGTTTTAAATCTTTGATAACCATAGCGATTAGCAACATCGCCAAGTCCCCCACCTCCTACAATTCCTGCCATTGCACTATATCCAATGACTACTATTAAAGTAAGCGTTGCTGCATTAATTAACGCAGGTAATGCTTCATACAATACGACCTTAAAAATAATTTGTATTCTACTAGCACCATAACTCTTAGCCGCTTCAATTATTCCGTAATCTACTTCATTTAAAGCACTTTGCACTAATTTTGCAATAAATGGAGCAATTCCAATTGTAAGTGGCACAATAGCCGCTGTTGTTCCTATGCTTTTTCCTATTAAAAACTTTGTAAAAGGAATTAAAGCAATAATTAATACTAAAAATGGAAAAGAACGGAATATATTTACAACAAAATCAAGCACTCTATAAAAGCCTAAATTCTCATACAAACCACCCTTTTTACTAACAAAAAGAAATATTCCTAACACAAGTCCTAGTGCAAAACCAATAATAGTAGCACTAATACTCATATATAAAGTCTCTTTTAATGCAGGATATAAAATCTTGTCAAAATGACTTAAAAAATTATCAAAATAATTCATACTTCCTCCCATAAAACGCCACTTTTATTAATATATTCACACACTCTTTGTTTATCACTTGGATTAATATTTATAATAAGTGAACCAAGTGCAATATCATTTAGCTTTTCAATTTTTCCCCAAACTATTGAAAAATCAATATTAAGCTCTCTTGCCATTTTAGAAATTACTCCATCAAGTGCTACTTCTTTAGGGAAAATTAATCTTATATTAAGCCCACTTTCTGGCACACAATCACTCTCATCTAAGAATTCTCTCATCTTCTTACTTGGTTTTAAAAATATTTCGCTAATTTCTCCATTGCCTATGATTTCTCCACCACTTAATAAACAAGCCTTATCAGCTACTCTTTTAACAGCGTCCATTTCATGGGTTACTAATACAACGCTAATGCCTAAATCTTTGTTTATTTGTTTTAATAAATCTAAGATTTGATTAGTAGTAGCAGGATCAAGTGCACTAGTTGCTTCATCGCTTAATAAAATCTTAGGATTTAGTGCAAGTGCTCTTGCTATTGCAATTCTTTGCTTTTGGCCACCACTAAGATTAGCAGGATATGAATTAGCCTTATCGCTTAATCCAACCAAATCAAGCAATTCTTTAACCCTTTTATCCACATTATCTTTTTTATGTAAAAGTAAAGGCATTGCAATATTTTCATAAGCACTCTTTCTACCCATTAAAGCAAAATGTTGAAAAATCATTCCAACTTCGGTTCTTAATTTTCTTAACTCTTCTTCTTTAAGGTCTTTAATTTCTTGATTAAATACTTTTAATGAACCTGCTTGATAGCTTTCAAGTGCATTTATACATCTTAAAAGTGTGCTTTTACCAGCTCCACTTTGTCCGACAATCGCATAAATCTCGCCCTTTTTAATATCAAGACTTACATCGTTTATTACGCAAGTATTTCCGTAATACTTTTTAAGATTTTTAATTTCAATCATAACTTTCCTTAAAATTTAATTTAAAGAAAAATAAAAATTTTTGAGAGTTTTGTAAGTTGCAAAAATATTTTATCTTTCTTTTTTAGCTTGCTTGCTTTAATATAATTAATTTGCGTCTAGCTAAAAAAGAAAGTCTTTAAAAGCCAGACGCTAGCGCATCTGCATCATCATTTAAAATCCTTTGTTTAAAAATATTTGTTGATTAAAGCAAAAAATATTTTTGATGTCAAGATATTTTTAAAATAATTTTATATTATTTGTTACATTTCGTAACATTTAAAGCTTAAAAGCTATAAAAGAGCAAAAATTTGCCCACCTAAAAAAGCAATCAATTTGCTTAAAATTAGCGTTGCTTAAAATTTTTATATTTTCATCATAAGTAAAAGGTATTAAAACATTTTCTAAAGCAGCTCTTTTTTGAGCTATTTCATATCTTGAATACCCTTGCAATTCCTTATAATTTTCGTAAATATCAATTATATTTTTTTGTAAAATTTTATTTTCATAAAGCACTTTTTCGCATAAAATAAAAATCCCATTCTTATTTAATAACTTATATATTTTTTGTAATAAATCTTCTCTTAAAAGTGGTCTAATAAAATGCAAGGTATAAGAACAAATTATCGCATCAAAACTATCATTAAGACTTAAAATATCTTCTATATTTTTATTAATCAAATTAATTTTAACACCTAAATCACTAGCCTTAATTCTAGCCCTATTTAGCATTTGCTCTGAATTATCAAGTCCAAAAAGCTCTAAATCATCTCTTTTTGAAAGTGCTAAAAGTGTATTTGCAGTTGAGCAACCTAAATCTAAAACCTTTGCATTTTTTGGCAAAATCTGACTTAGAATTTTAAAAATTAATTCTTGATTTTGCAAATAATACGGCACACTACGAGTAACCATATCATCAAACACACGCACCACTTTTTCATCAAATTCAAATTGTTTTATTAATTCTTCGTTAAAAACTTCATCTTTCATCTTTAGCCTTTAAACTTAGAGCTTTTATGTCTAAGTTGATTTGTTCTTTTAAACTATCAAAATTATCAAATTTTTTATTCTCTCTAAAAAATTCTAAAAACTCTATTTTAATTTTGTGGAATTTAAAATAAGAATTTGAACTATTTAAAATATGCACTTCTAAAGCCGTATTTAAATCAGTTGAGCGTTTGCCTAAAAAAGTAGCTGCAAAATAACACTCATTATCTAAATAAACCTTAGTAAAATAAACCCCTTCTTTTGGTAAAAAATAATTATCATAATCTACATTAATAGTAGGGACAAAAAATTTAGCTCCTAAACCTTGACCTTTGATTTGTCTTCCTTGAATGAAATAATTTCTACCTAAAAATTTATTCACACTTTCTAAATCAGCATTCAATAAACATTCTTTAATCAAACTTGAATGAACGCTTATATTATCTATTTTAAATTCATCTACGATAATACATCGTAGCCCAGAAAATTCTTGCAATTCTTTTGCGTGAGCTTGTCTATTTTTACCAAAATGAAAATCATATCCTGCTACAAAATATTTAAGTTGTGTAAAATTATACATAATATTTTGTGTAAAATTATACGCATTTTCATCTTTTATCTCATCAAGATTTACAAAAAATATTTTGCAATTTAATAATTCTTGCTTATAAATTATCGGAACTAATTCTCTTGTTTTTTTATATATTATTAATAAAGCCCCATTATCATCAAGCCTTTTTATCAGTTCAAAATGCCCTAAATGTAAAGCATCAAAACACCCTATTGCTAAACTTGTAATATTTTCTAAATCACATTTTTTTGCTTTTATTATTTCATTTTGAAAAAGCGTAAAAATATTCATAATTTCCATCTTTTCCGCTAAGTTTTGATTTTGATTTTTTAAGTAAAATCAAACCTAATCTTATTACTTCTTTTTCAAATTCTTCGCAAGATTTAAGCACGGCTTTTTCATCTTTTACCACACCATTTTTAGAACGCTTTACATTAATTCCTACTTCAAATTGTGGTTTAAATAAAATGATTAAATACTTGCTACTTAGTCTTATTAAATCATTTATTATTAATCTAGCTGATATAAAACTTAAATCGCACACAACTATTTCAAACGGAGCTGATTTAAAATCTCTAATATCTGTATTTTCAAATACTTTTACCTTTGGATTTGTTCTTAAACTATTATGCAATTGTTTATCTCCAACATCTACACAAGTAACACTTAAAGCATTATTTTCAAGTAGTATTTGAGTAAATCCACCCGTACTAGAGCCAACATCTAAGCAATTAATCCCGCTAATTCCTAATTCAAATTCTTCTAAAAATCCTTTTAATTTATAAGCAGCCCTACTAACATAAACTTCATCTAATAATTTACATTCATAATCTTGCAGTATCTTATCACTTGCCTTTTTTACTTCATTATTGATTAATACTTTTTCATTTTCTAATAATTCTTGAGCTTTATTTCGGCTTATATTTAATTTATTTGCTACGAATAAATCAGCTCTCATAAAAGTGCCTTAAACTCATCTTCATTAAGTATCTTAATGCCTAATTCTTTAGCTTTAGTAAGCTTACTTCCTGCATCATCTCCACACAATAAATAAGAAGTTTTTTTGCTAACACTTGAGCTAGTTTTTCCGCCGTTTTCTTTGATTATATTTTCATAATATTCTCTTGGATTACTAAGTGTGCCAGTTATTACAAAAGTCGTATTTGCAAATTTATCACTAGATTTTATATTTGTATTTTTTAGCCTTAAAATCTCATAAAATCTAATAATTAGCTCTTTATTAATCACGCAAAAATTAGCAATAGATTTAGCCATTTGCTCTCCAAATCCATCTAATTTCAAATAATCATTTTCATCTTTTAAATACCAATCAAATCCAAATTCACTAGCAACCTTACTAGCAGCTACTTCTCCAATATGCTCACATCCTAAAGCATTTATAAAACTTGCTAATTCACAATCTTTTGATTTTTCAATAGAAGTTAAAATATTAGTTATCTTTTTATCAGCAAAACCCTCAAGACCTTGAAAATCTTCGTATTTTAGCTCATAAATACACTCAAATGTGCTGATTTTTTCAAGTTTAAATAACAATTCAATAATTTTATCCCCTAAACCATCTATATTTAGGCATTTTTTACTTGCAAAATATATTAATTGATTTAGCATTTTTGCCTTGCAATTAAGATTTATACATTTAATTAAAGCTCCATCATCTAATAAAGTTTCATTACAAGATGGGCAAATTATTGGCTTTGGAATTTTAATTTGTGTGCCATCTCTTCGTTCTTTATAAACACGAGTTAATTTTGGTATAACATCTCCACTTCTAATTATGCTAACGCTATCATTAATCATCAAATCAAGCCTAGTTATCTCATCGTAATTATGTAAAGTTACTGATTTAACTATAGCTCCATCAATATTAGTAGGCTCAAGTGTTCCAACAGGGGTTATTACTCCCGTTCTTCCTACTTGATAACTCACATCAATTAATTTTGTAATTTGCTCTAAAGGTTCAAATTTGTAAGCAGCCATAAATTTTGGAAATTTGCTTGTAAATTCAGTGCATTTGCTTAAATCATTTATCCTTAAAACAAAACCATCTAACATCATTTTTTTATTTAATCTATCATTTTGTAAATTCTCATATTCAATTTGCAATTTATTAGCCCTAACAACCTTGCAAAAATCATCTTTTAAAAAACCTAAACTTCTAATAAATTCCATTGCTTCACTATGCTTTGTAAAACTTAGTGAGTTTTGCCCTATTCCGTGCGGATAAAATTGTAAATTTCTCTTTGCAACTTCGCTTGGTTCTTTAAGTCTTAATGAACCACTTGCAGCATTTCTTGGATTTGAAAATAAGCTTTCATTATTTGCTAATTTTATTTCATTTAACTTCAAAAAATCATCTTTTAAAATAACAATTTCGCCCCTAATTTCAATCAATTCTTTATAAGCAATACTCTTAGGAATTGAAGTAATTTGCATAGCATTTAGAGTAATATCATCTCCTACACTACCATCTCCACGAGTAATTGCGTGAATTAATTTACCATTTTCATAAATTAAGTTTAAACTAGCTCCATCAAATTTTGGCTCAATGAAAAATTCTTCATCTTCTGCCTTTGCTCTTTTTATCCAAGCGTGTAATTCATCTTCATTAAAAACATCTTCCATAGAATACATTCTGCTAAGATGAGCTAATTTATTAAAGCCATCATTTACATCTTTTAGATTGATTGGCAATACTTTTTGCGTTGGAGAATCAGGGCTTATATCATTTGGATTTAAACTCTCATAATCTTTTATTTTTTTCATAAGTGCGTCGTATTCAGCATCACTTGCAAGTGGATTTTCTCCTAAATAATAAGCCTTTGCCCATTTATTTGCTAATTTAATATTTTCTAAATACTCTTTCATATACTTTCCATTTTTTTAAGATAATTTATCATTGCATTTTGCCCTATTACATCATGAACTCTAATATAATCAGCATTTGAATTAGCGTGAGTGATTAAACTTAAAGCTTCTTTATGCTCACCTAAAAATCTTTTGTTTGAAGCTGCTAATAAAATAGGTTTATTTAAGGTCTTGAAATGATTTAAATATTTTACTAAAACTAAATTCTCATACTCACTTTTGCCAAAACCTATTCCAACATCAATTATTACTTTACTTTCTATTTCGCTTAATTTATTTAAAAAGAACTCATAAACACTATCTAAAATAAAGAATTTAGAATCAGAATTTGAGCTGCTTAAACCAGTATTATTTATATAATTATCAAAATAATTATTTTGTGAGTGCATTAAAATATAAGTAGCGTCGTATTTTAAAGCTAGTTTTGATAGCTTAGTATTAGCACTAATATCATTTATATATTTAAAGCCAATATCAAGAGCATTTGTTAAACAAATCTCATCAAAACTATCCAAGCTAAAATCTATCTTATCGCATAATTTATGTTCTTTTATTAAATTAAAAATAGGCTTTAATCTATCAAGCTCTAATTTCGCTCCTAAATAAGTAGAATTAGGTCTTGAGCTCATAGCACCGATATCAATAATACTTGCACCATTTTCAATAAACTCATAAGCCTTAGCTAAAAATTCCTTCTCGCTAATCCTAGAACTTTCATAAAAACTATCATCATTAATATTCATAATACCCATAATTTTTGGATATTTTTTGCTTACTTTTAATTCGTTTAAAAATTTACTAAGTCTTATGCAAGAAAACTGCTGCAATTTAAGCTTATTAGCTAAATCCTTTGCATTAATGCTATCAACTAGCAAAATGCTATCATATTTATATTCTCCACCTAAAATTGTATTTTTGTGATTTAAAACAATTGCACCTACGCTAATTGCGTCTTGTTTTAAAATATTTGCAGCGGTTGTGCTTATATTTTTTATATAAATTATTTGATGATTACTTCTTTTTAAAAATCTATCTAGTGCAAACTCACTTGAATTAATATCTTTAGCCGAGTTTTCATCTAGTAAATAAAAACTAGCTTCTCTCACGCATTATTCCTAATAATAACCTTGAAATTATAATTTTAGAATTTGAATTAAGCTTTGATAATTCATAGCATTTATAAAATTCTTCTAATAAATCACTACTAATATTTATGCCTTGTTTGTAGCATTCTTTAGCTAATGCACTTATAAATTCACTCAAACTCGCTTTATCAACATCGTAATTTACAATATCTAAATACGACATATTTTTAAGATTTAATTTAATCTCATAATTATTTTTATAATTTTCTAATTTTCTTGAAATTAATCTTGATTTAATAGTTGCTAATAAAAGGTTTTTTGAACTAACTAAAATCTTAAAATACACATTAGCAGGTGGCTCTTCTAGTAGTTTTAGCATATAATTTTGAGCTTGTATGCTATATTCTTTATATGATAATACGAAATATTTGTCATATTCTTCAATCAAATAAGCATTTTGCATAATCGCTTTTGCATCATCTAATAAAAACTCATCACCACTAAAAACCTTGCAGATTTTAGTTTTTTGCCTTAAATCATTTATAAAATCATCAGGGCTTTGAGTGATTATTATCTCACTTCTCAAATCTTAACCTTTGCAAAAATAATAGCGTCTAAACAAGCGTTAATTAATTGAGCAATAGTTATTAGTTTAATATCTAAATGTTCATCACTTGACTTAAGACAAAAAGAATTATCATATTCTTCATCTAATATAAACATTAAGCTATCTTTTTTATTTTTAGCAAGTTTTGCCATTTTTGAACTATCCTTACCAAAATAAATATAAATATAACCATTAGGATATGCTAGACTTAAAACATCATCAAGCAAATCTTCATTCTTATCATAATTATCAAGTTTAAAACCTTTTAAGCTAAAAAATGGCAACAATGGTCTAGCACTTTTTGCATTTACAAGACTTAAAAAATACTCTTCAAACCAAGCTCTTTCATCATCGCAAATTACTATAAAATTTTTCCCATCTAGTAAATAGCTAAGCCTAGAAGATAGCAAAGGGCTTATCTTAAACCTTTCGCTATCTAGCCAACTATAAAGCATACCTTTTTTTTGGATAAAGTCTTTTACAAAACTTAAAAAATCCTGCATTAATCTTCCAGCTTATAAACTTTATGTAGTGTTCTAACTGCTAATTCAGCATATTTTGAGCTAACAATCATAGAAATTTTAATCTCACTTGTTGAAATCATTTGTATATTAATGCCTTCATTTGCCAATGCTTCAAATGCAGCACTAGCAACACCTGAATGAGTTTTCATACCAACTCCAACTACTGAAACCTTAACTATATCGCTATCGCTTTCTATTACTACATCACTACCTAAAAGCTCTCTCATAGCTTCACTTGCATTTTTTAATTCATTTTGTGGCACGGTAAAACCTAAATTAGTAGTTCCATCATGACCTACATTTTGAATAATCATATCAACATTAATGTCTTTTTTTGCTAAAGTTGTAAAAATACTAGCAGCAATTCCTGGCTTATCTTCAATTCTTCTTAAAACTATTCTTGCTTGATTTTTATCTAATGCTATTCCACTAACTAATGCTTGTTCCATTTTTTCCTCGCTTGTTATAATTGTTCCATTATTTTCATTAAAGCTACTTCTAGTAACTAATTTTACATTTAATTTTTTTGCTAATTCAACGCTTCTATTTTGTAAAACTTTAGCACCTAAACTAGCAAGTTCTAACATTTCTTCATAAGAAATTTTATCAAGTTTTTTAGCCTTTGGCTCAATTCTTGGATCAGTAGTATAAACCCCATCAACATCTGTGTAAATCTCACACAAATCAGCATTTAAAGCCCCTGCAAAAGCAACAGCACTCAAATCACTTCCCCCACGACCAAGTGTAGTAGTATTTCCATTTGCTGCATACCCTTGAAAACCAGCTATTACAACTATTTTTCCACTTGAAAGTTCTTTTTTAATTCTAGTTGCATCAATATCAATGATTTTTGCGTTTGTATAATCATCTGTAGTTAAAAGCCCAGCTTCTTTACCACTTAAAGAAATCGCATCATATCCTTTTGACATAAGTGCAATAGCAAGTAAAGCAGCAGTTTCTCTCTCACCACAAGAAAGCAACATATCTAATTCTTTTTTATTTGGACTTTCTGAATAAAAATTAGCATTATCAATTAATTGATTTGTTCTACCGCTCATTGCAGAAACTACCACAACTATATCTTTATAAGTCTTTTTAGACTTAATAACCCTATTTGCAACATTTTCTATGCGTTCAAGGTTGCCAACGCTTGTGCCTCCGTATTTTTGAACAACTAACATCCTATAAATCCTTCTTTTTGAAAATACTTTAAAACTTTGGTATAAAGTGGTCTTTTAAAATGATTAATATAAGGGTTTATATCCTTATAATCCACAAAAAGATGCTCTTTAAACTCAGGTTCATTGGTATTTAAATTAATCAAGTTATTATCTCTTACTTTAACTAAAAAATACCTTTGAGTTTGCCCATCAAAATTATATTTTTTCTTAACAGCTTCGTTAGGAAATTCATAGCTTAACCATTCAGGATATTCAGCAATGATTTCAAATTCTTTTGTGCCTAATTCTTCTTCAAGCTCTCTTATCAATGCTTCTTTTGGACTTTCTCCATCATCAATCCCACCTTGCGGGAATTGCCAAACATCAATATCAAGTCTTAAAGCCACTAAAATTTTACAATTTAATGGGTATTCTTGAGACAAAACAATAGCTGCTACATTTTTTCTAAATCTTTTTTTCATCAAATAACCTAAAATTAATTTCACACGATACTATCAAGAAAAATTTAATTAAAAGCAACATTTTTACTAAAGAAATAATTATTTTTTGCCGATATGAAGCTTATGATTTTCAAGGAGAAAAAATGCAAATAAGTGCTAGAAATATAACTTTATCTTATCAAGCAGCAGCTTCTTTTAGTAGTAAAGATGAAGCACAAAAAAACATTAAAGATAGCTTAAAAAACTACGGCGTAAATCTTAGCAATGAAGAATTAGACAAACTCACAGCAAAAGGCGAAAATGATAGTTTTTTTGCAATGAGTTTTGAGATTAGTATCACAGAAATTAGCATTCAAGGTAATTTAAACGAAATTGCAAATAATAGGGGTAATATCAAAGAATTTTTAAATAATTTTAAAGATTTAGTTAATGATAATTTAGATAGCAATAGTGCTAAAAATTTATTATTAGATAATGCAGAATTTGGTTCAAAAAATACTGCAAAAAGAATGGCAGAGCAAATCATAAAAAATGCAAATAATGATGCAAATAAACTAAGATTAGGTAAAGATGGATTATTAAGTGGCTTTAATGAAGCATTAAAAAGATTTAATTTCGGTGATGATTATATGAGTTTAGCTAATAAAACTCTTGATAATGCTATCAAAATGATAGATGAACAAATCGCTAAACTAGGCGAAAATTTATTAAATTTCAAAGCATAAAATGAGAATTTATATTCATATTCCATTTTGTGCTAGCAAATGCTCTTATTGTTCTTTTGCTAGTTTTACAAATCAGCAAAAAATAAATGAATATTTTAAAGCCTTAGAATTAGATTTAGCAAGGTTTTTACCATTTTCTAAAGATATAAAAAGCATATATTTTGGGGGTGGAACTCCAAGCTTTATAGACGCAAAATACTATGAAAATATTTTTAAATTATTAAAGCCTTATATTAATAATGATACAGAAATCAGTGCTGAAGCAAATCCAAATTCTTTAAGCTTAAATTGGCTTAATGCTATGCGTAATTATGGATTAAATCGCATAAGCATTGGGGTGCAAAGCTTTAATGATGAGAAATTAAAATTCTTAAATAGAGCCCACTCAAGCAAACAAGCTATAGAAAAAATCAAACTATTAAAAAATGAAAAAATATCTTTTAGTATAGATATAATTTATGGCACTTATTTAGATAATTTAAATATGCTAAATGATGAATTAAAAGTCATAAAAAGCCTAGAATTAAATCATCTTAGTGCTTATACTTTAATTTTAGAAGATAATACCCCTTTTCAAAATAAAACCGAATACATTCAAAAAGATGATGAGTTAAATTGCTATTTTTATGAAAATTTGCAAAAAATCGGGTTAAAAGCTTATGAAATAAGT
This sequence comes from Campylobacter sp. RM12640, assembly GCF_020137595.1. Lineage (NCBI taxonomy): Bacteria > Pseudomonadati > Campylobacterota > Epsilonproteobacteria > Campylobacterales > Campylobacteraceae > Campylobacter > Campylobacter sp. RM12640. Next base: position 264 of record NZ_JACGAU010000026.1, on the reverse strand, counting down.
AATTTTGCAAGTTCTAGCGAATATGAATGCTCTCATAATAAAGCTTATTGGAGTAAAGAAAATTACTTAGGCATTGGACTTTCAAGCGTTGGCACTAGCGATAATATTCGCTATACAGCAAGTTCAAACCTAAATGAATATATAGCAAATCCATATTTTAGAATTAAAGAAAGCTTAAGCCCAAATGACATTAGACTAGAAAGCATTTTTCTAGGACTTAGATCAAATGTAGGAATAGATATTAATCTTATTAAAGATAAAAAG
>NZ_JACGAU010000025.1:0-24612 GCF_020137595.1 Campylobacter sp. RM12640 | reverse complement strand
AATGATTGAAATATCCTAATTTAGACACTTTTTAGCTAAAAATAATATTAAAAAACTAAAATAAACATTTTTTAAGGAAGTAATTATGAATATTTTATTGCTTGAAGATGATTATTTATATGCTACTAGTATTTGTGAATATTTGCAAGATTTAGGATTTAGCGTTGATGTTTTTAGTGATGGCGACTTAGCCTGTAAAACTATCGCAAATAAATTTTATCATCTTTATATACTTGATATAAAAGTAATAAATACTAATGGCTTTGATGTATTAAGTTATATAAAAAGCTTAAATATTACTAACCCTATTATGATGATGACTTCAAGAACTGATATAGCAAGTATTAAAAAAGGATATGAACTAGGCTGCAATGAATACCTTAAAAAACCTTTTGAACTAGATGAATTAAAATATAGAATTAAAGAATTATTAAAACAATTTTTTAACACTCAAAGTAATGATACAATCACAATTTCAGGCGAGTTTGTATATGATTATATTTCTAAAAGTCTTAGCAAAAATAAAACTCTAATAGAGCTTACTAGTAAAGAAATCACATTGATTGAATATTTGTTAAGCAATAAATCAAGTTATGTAAATGTAAGCAGTATTTATGAATACGTATGGGGGGGGGCAAATGAAGAATTTGAAACCAATGGCTCAAGCGATGTAAGAGTATATGTAAAAAGAATTAGAGCAAAAACTTGCGATGATTTTATAATATCATCTAGAGGACTTGGCTATAAAATCAATGTCTAAGCAAACAATACTATTAACCCTTATAGCTTTAGTCATATCAATGTTAGCTATAAATATATTGAAATTAAGTGTAGCTAATGATAAAAACTCTACGCTATTAGAACTAGCAAGTTATATAAATAAGGATTTAAATAACTTAAAAGATATAAAAATATGTATTTTCAATAATGAAGAAATTTTAAAATGCGAACTTGATATAAACTATATAAAAGATGATTTTATATATAAAACTCATAATTCTTTGCTTTATTACAAATTCCAAAAACAAATAAACAATACAACATACAATGTGGTGCTATCAAAACCTTGCGTTTATAATAAAAGCATAATCAATGCTGCTATAGTGTTTGGTGGGGGAACTTTTATATTATTTGTTTTAATTTACTTAGTTTATAAAAACAATATCAAAAGTTTAATTTGGTATAAAAACACTATGAATACATTTTTTTATGATGCAATGCACGAGTTAAAAACGCCATTGGGTATAGCCTTATTAAATGCTGATATGTTAGAAAGTAATAAATATCAAAAAAGAATTAAAGCAGCACTAAATCAGATGAAAACAACATATGATGATGTAGGATTTTATATAGAAAATCCAAATGCTAAATACCCACTAAAAAATATTAATTTTTCTAATTTTTTAAAAACAAGAATTGATTTTTTTAATAGTATTGCTAGTATGAAAAGTGTGGAATTTCATTTAGAAATCACTAATGATTTATATGTATTAATCAGCGAAGTAGAGTTACTAAGAATTGTAGATAATAATATTTCAAATGCAATTAAATATACAAAAGTTAATTCTAAAATTACAATATCTTTAAACCAATCAAATGAAAAAATAATTTTTATAATACAAGATGAAGGAATTGGCATAAAAGATACAAAAAGAATTTGGCATAGATATGCTAGAGAAGATTTAGCTAAAGGTGGATTTGGCTTAGGTCTTAATATAGTAAGAAATATTTGCAAAAAATACGATATTGTATATGAAGCATTTAATTACGAAAAAGGAGCAATTTTTAAATACTCTTTTAAATCATAATTTTTTAATTTAATCTTAATTTAAAAACTAAAAAATATAATTAATTAACTTAAAATCTTAACTAAAGGTATATAATGAAAAAAGTTATCATATCACTACTTGTAATATCTAATCTTTATTCTTATGAATATACAAATAAAGTTCATCCTTTCGGAATGTATTTTGGAACTCAAAACCATAAACAACATACAGATATAGATTTAGCTGATTGCGTTATAAATAATACAAGAAATAATGATAAGGGCAGAAGTGCTTGTTTTCAACTTTATCAAATCTTTAACATAGATGATCATTTTAATAGAACTGATGCGGAAGAAGAGCAAAGAATTATTGTAAATTGGGGATTTAATTGGGATTATGCTTGGGCTAAACTAGATTATCAAAATAGCATTGTGAAAAAATTTGGCTATTTTCAAGGCAATCAATCATCTCATCATACCGATTCAAGAAGATTTAGAGAAAATGTATTTTGCGTAAATTACGAAGATAATGCAGCGGGAACTAATTATAATCCTAATAATTATGATGATTTTATTTCTCATCAAAACTCAAAACCTAAAAAGTTAGATAGTGTAAAAAATACTGAAATTACTTTTCCAATGAAATCTTATTTTTATGATGAATCGTATATTCAAGATGTGTTTAAAGAATTTGAAGTTAATACAACAGGCAAAATCATACTTTTAGCAAGTAGCAATAATGATTCAATTTTTAGCTATTTTTTAAGCGAACAATTACTAAATAATGAAAAAAACTCAAATGCTTATAGATTTGCAAATACTTATCTAGGCTATCAGCACGGCTCAAGCACAACTTCTGATAGCGAAAACGCATACAATGATTTTGTAAGATTTATGAAAAGCAAAGGTTGTAGATTAAATCCTGACCAAGGATTTGCTAGCGGAATACCTTTAACGCTAGATGAGAACGAAGTAGGTGCGACATTAACTGATAATGCTTATTATACAAATGATGAATGTGCTAAATATTCAGAACAATTTTTCTTAAAAAATAATGCCTTGTATTCTCCTAAAGAATTTTTAAAAGGTAATGCTAAATGGGGATTTTTAAATAATCAATATTTCGCACAAAATAAATCAGGACTAAGCAAATGCTACACATTTAATATGGAATATTACGATGGATATTACTTTTCTAGCAATGGATATTACAATGAAAAAAGTCAGTGGAAATCAAACGAATATAAAACCTATGATATAAAAGCTTTAAGGCTTAGGAATTTCGTTTATAACAACAATCAAGCACTTGCAAATGCTAAATATATTCAAAGATTTTCTCCTTACATAGATACAACACAAGAAAGAAGTATTTATAGTATTCATAAAACTAGAGATGGAGCAATAGGCGAAAAAGCAATATATAAAGAAATCAAAAATTCAAAAGATTGTATAATCAAAGTTGCACCTGGATTATTTGATATACGAAAAGAATGTAAGAATTCAAAATACAAACAAAACGGCATAAGAGAAAGAGCTGGAATTATGCCTAAAGATATAGGTAATCAAGAAAATATAAGCACAAAAATCTTTAGCCTACATTTAAGACCAACTTCATTAAAAGAAGAATATAAATACTATAAAGATAATATGAAAAAATACACAGCAAGTCCAGGTGATTTATACGCTCATTTAAAAAATCCAAAATATTTTACATCTACAGATATTGTAAATTGGGGTAAAAATTATGGAGATGGGAAATTCCCTGCTGATACAATTGTAGGCATTTATAAAAATAAGCCTGAAATTAATGCTAATTTTAAATTCTTATTCTATCCTGATGCAAATAGCACTAAATTTAGTTTAATTTCAAAAGATTTAAATCCAGCAGGCAGTGCAAAAGTAGGAGATAAAACATATCCTATATTTAATAAAATTCCTGAAGTTCATATAACTCCATTTTATAATGGTCAAAACTTAGAAAAAAGATATGATTATACAAAGACTAAAGATGGAAATTATATAAAATGTTGTGATAAAGATTTAAGCAAATATTATGTAGATTTAAGAGTTCAAATTAGCACTTTAGCAAAAAATGGAAATGATTACACTATAAAATCAAAGCAGCCAAGTGTGATTTATTATGAATTAGATTTAGATTACGCTAATTCAGAAAACTTAGAATACTTCATAAGAGAACTTAGCTTTAAATTAAAAGAACCATCGTTAATAGAAATTACAACAGAAAGAATTTACGATAACGATAAAAGACCTATGTTTGAAGTAGATAGTAAAAATATCATAAAAGGCGTTAGTGAGACTGCAGCATTTATTTTAACAGATGAAGAAATAGTGCAAAAACAACACTATTTTGGAAGTATTTGGAAGATATTAAATAGAAAACCTAGTCTAGGAGAAGATTTAAGACCTAGTATTAAAGATTTAAATGATAAAAAAGCAAAAATAGCTAATGATACATATACAAGAATGGTTGGAGATAATGTATATATAGGTTTTGTTCATGCAGCTGATAAAACTAGAATTAGTTTCTTTTCTAATACTGCAAGTGTAAATCACGATGATGGAAGAGCTACTAAGGTTTTAATATACGATAAAGATGATTTTAGAGTAAATCCTGATAATCAAATGATGGGAGATTTTATAATTGAATTTATCAATATAACTCCAGGTCGCCACGATATTTGCTATACTCAAAAAGATATGCAAGGTAAATTATTAACCCCTACTCCAATATGCAAAAACTTTATGGTAAGACCAGCTGAAATAAAAATAAATGATTTTGTTACTAAAGCAGGAGAAGGATTAAAAAAACCTTTACCAACTACTCTTAAAGCAAGTGTATTAGATACTCAAGATAGAAAATTAAGTCTTAACTCAAATATAGGAATCAAAGAAGCTAAATTAAAAGTTACAAATAGCAAAGGTAGTTTTTATACATTTGATTTAGAAACAAGTGCTTATAACAAAATTAGCCAACTAAATCCTATTAATTTTAAACGCAATAATAAAGATTATAGTTTTGATATGGTAATTGCTTATCCTTTTGCTGGAAGTGGAATTATTGAGTTTAAAGACAATGATTTTGTAGGAAGTGATATTACTAATAAAAAATGTGAAAATACTGGATTTTCAAATACAATCAACGCTAATGGAAAAATATCTTGCCATATATTAATTAAGCCTATTAATGCTGATTTTACTAGCTCATCTACTACGAATTTAAATAATATAAAAACATCTGATGGTTTATCTGATGCTGTTTTATTTTCTGATGAAGTTGTAGGACAAAGCGAAGCTGATTTGGGTAAATGTTCTGGTATAAATTGTGATTTTACACATTCACTAAATATACCTGTAAATATAGAAAATAAAGGCTCAAGTTCTGCTAATAGTTTAGAATATGTATATAAGTATTTTCCTAGCGATATTGATATAGATTTTGATTTAAATTTCTTAGATAATAACGATACTCAAGCTAGTAGTAGATATAGAATTTATACAAATAAATTAAGTATTAAAAATATGAATATCACAAATCAAAAAATCAAAATGACTTTAAGTGCTAGCAATACTACACTAAATGCAATTTTTGATTCAAAAATGCAAAATTTAGATAACGAAGTCAATAAAAATTTAAATACTCTAAGTAGCGTTGCTAAAAAATACGAAGCAAGTCCTGATGATTTAGAATTTATTACAAAAATAGGCTATACAAAATTCCAAAAAACAAATGACTTAGCACCTAGTAAAGACATTTTAAATAAGCCTGATGTAAATGAATTTAATCTTGATACTACAAGTAGCATAACAATAGATAAAGGAACTCCTGTTAATTTTACAAAAAATTATCCATTTATTTTTGCTTATGCAATGTATAAAGATACTAAAGCAGATGCGGGTAAAAAATATAAAAAATTATTACCGAGTGATTTAAAATTAAAATATATAAATACAACTGGTAAAATTAGCGAATTATACACAAGCACAACTACTAGCGGGCATTATTATCTAAAACCAATTGCTGATATTATTAATAATATTTCTTTTACAAGTGATTATAATTCTAATATCAAAAAACTTACCGATGGAAGTATTGAACTTGAATTATCAAGTGATAAAAAAACTAATGAATATATAAAAGATTTAATTAGAATGCACTCAAATAGCGAAATTAGTGCAAAAGAAAGCTTTAGCGTAGAATACACTAAATAATTTTTTAGGAATTTAAAATAAATCAAATTATTTTAAATTCCTTTTAATTTTTAATATAAAAATGCCTTTTTATAATTCTTACTATTTTTTAAGTTTGTATGTTTATAATTTTAGCTTTATTTTTTACAAGGAGATTTTTTGGACCCCAGTTATACGGCATTAATGCTGTTTTTAGCATTGTTTTGTGTTTTTTTAAATGGATTTTTTGTATTATCTGAGTTTAGTATTGTCAAGATTAGAAAAAGTAAGTTAGAAGAATTTGTAAATCAAAAAAGAGCTAATTCAAAACTAGCTTTAGAAATGTATAAAAATTTAGATACTTATTTATCAGCTACTCAATTAGGTATTACTTTAAGTTCTTTGGCTCTTGGTTGGTTAGGAGAAAGTTCTGTCGCTGTTTTATTAAATAAAATTCTATCAAGCTTTGATGTAAATCCTATAGCAATACATAGTATTTCTGTTGCTATTTCTTTTATATTAATTACACTACTTCATGTAGTTTTAGGAGAAATCGTTCCAAAAAGTATAGCAATTGCAAAAACTGAAAGCATAGTTTTATGGATAGCAAGACCACTTTATTTATTTAGAATAATTTTTGCGCCTTTCATAGTTACATTTGATTTCTTATCTTTATCTATATTAAAAATATTAAGAATAAAAACAAACGAGCACGCAGCTCACTCTGAAGAAGAAATTAAATTCATAGCAAGCGAAAGTCAAAAAAGTGGCGTTTTAGACGAATTTGAAACCGAACTTATACAAAATGCTGTTGATTTTAGTGATATTGTAGCGAAAGAAATAATGACTCCTAGAAGAGATATGATTTGCTTAAATAAAGTTAATTCATACGAAGAAAATATAAAAATAGTTCATGATTATAAACACACTAGATTTCCTTTTATAGATGCTAGTAAAGACAATGTCTTAGGTATGATTCATATTAGAGATTTATTAGATAATCAAAATAAAGATTTAAATGAATGTGTAAGAAAAGTTCTATTTGTCCCAGAAAATATTAGTATTTCAAAGGTTCTTGTTCAAATGAATAAAGAGCAAATTCATACAGCTATAGTAATTGATGAATATGGTGGAACAGCTGGGCTTTTAACTATGGAAGACATTATTGAAGAACTTGTTGGAGATATAAACGATGAGCATGATAAAAAAGAACAAGATTTCAGAAAAATTAACGATAATGTTTATATAGTAAATGGAAGACTAGATATTGAAAGTGTTGAAGAAATTCTAGATATTAAATATGATGATGAATTGGAAGAACTTACAATTGGTGGTTATGTCTTTAATCGTTTAGGACATGTTCCAAGTGAAAAAGAAAGATGTGAAGATGAGCATTGTTATTATGAAATAAAACAAATGCAATCAAATAGTATAAAATACTTAAAAATAATCAAAAAAACAAAGGAAAAACTATGAATAAATATAGATTAATTACTAGAAGTGATATGGATGGACTTGTATGTGCTGTTTTGCTTAAACATATGGATTTAATAAGTGATATTAAATTCGTTCATCCAAAAGATATGCAAGATGGAACAATAGAAATTACAAATAATGATATTGTTACAAACTTACCATATTGTCCTAATGCTTATTTAGTGTTTGACCATCATGAAAGCGAAAGTATTAGAAACGGAAAAGCAGATAATCATATAATTATTCCAGATGCACCAAGTGCTGCTAGAGTTGTTTATGATTATTATGAAAAACAAGGCGTAAAATTTCCTGAAGAATGGCACGATATGATGGTAGCTGTTGATAAAGCAGATAGCGCTCAATTTTTAATGGAAGATGTACTTGAGCCTAAAGGTTGGGAATTCTTAAGCTTTTTAATGGATAGTAGAACTGGACTTGGTAGATTTCACGATTTTAGGATAAGCAATTATAACCTTATGATGGATTTAATTGATTATTGTAAAAATCATAAAATTGATGATATTATGAAATTACCTGATGTGGTAGAAAGAAGCGATTTATACATTAAATATGAAAAAGAATTTAAAGAACAACTAAAAAGATGCTCTAAAGTTTATAAAAACCTTGTTGTTTTAGATTTAAGCAAAGAAGAAATCATTTATCCAGGTAATCGCTTTATGATTTATGCACTTTATCCTGAATGCAATATATCAATTCATAAAATCTTAGGATTTAGAGGTCAAAATATGGTTTATGCGACAGGTAAAAGTATATTTAATAGAACTAGCAAAACAAACATAGGTGAGCTAATGTTAAAATACGGCGGTGGCGGACACGAAGCTGCTGGGACTTGTCAAGTTGCTCACGAAAATGCAGATATTGTATTAAATGAATTAATCGCTAAAATTAACGCTGATGGTTAATCTTTCTTACTCGTTTTAAATTCTTATATTTAAAACGAGTTTTCTAATAAAAATCAAAAAAATATAAAAACTATAAAAAATAAAATCGGAAAAATTATTTGAAGTTATGAAATGGTGCTTAGGGGGAGACTCGAACTCCCGACCTCCGGCTTATGAGACCAGCGCTCTAGCCAGCTGAGCTACCTAAGCGTGAATAAAAAAAGCAAATTATATATATTTTTGCTTAAAATTTTATAAAATTAAAAATATTTCTAATAAATTGCGTATTAAACTTGCTAACTATGCTATTTAAAAACTAATTTTGCTATATTTTTACACAAATACTAATATTTTTTTTGTTTTTTAGCTAAATATTGTTTTTTTATTGTAAAATAGGGCTTTTAATCAATATTAAGGAGTTTTAGATGACTAAAGCAGATTTTATTTCATTAGTTGCTGAAAAAGCAGAAATTACTAAAAAAGATGCTACAACTGCAGTAAATGCTGTATTTGAAGCACTAGCTGAGTCTTTAGAAAAAGGCGAATCAATTCCATTTAATGGTTTTGGAACTTTCTCAACAACTGATAGAGCAGAAAGAACAGCAAGAGTTCCAAGCACAGGTAAAGAAATTAAAGTTCCAGCAACTAAAGTTGTTAAATTCAAAGTTAGCAGCGTGTTAAAAGAAAAAGTTGCTGCAACAGCTTGCAAAACTGGTAAATGTGGTAAGAAAAAGAAATAATTACCCAATTTAGTGGCGTTTTTAAATGCCACTAAATATATATTTTTTTAGTATAAATACTCAACGCTTTTAATTCTTTTTTCCCAATTTTATAATAAATATATTTTAGGTAGTTTTTAATATCATCATTACTAATTTTTCTTGTATTTGAATAATAATCTAAAATATAATTAGGTATTTTTATTCTTTGATTTGCAGTTAGATTTTTTCTTATAAAAGGTTTTAAAATTCTTTTTGCACTATTATGATTTTTAATACTTGAAAACCTTGCAAACATAAAAGGCAATTTAGTTAATTCATACCATTTTTCGCACATATCAATGTATTTTTCTTTATTATTTACATATTCTTTTAGTGCCTTATCTCCAATAATTACTTTACCATTTAATTTTAAAACCTTAGCTAAAGCATTTGAAGTGGCTGATTCTTTATCATTTTGTGCATTTGAGTTCTTTTCAACTAATACACTTAATACCTTTTTGTTAGCGCAAATTCCTATATTTAAATTCTTATATTTTGACCTTTTACTTTCAATACTAGAAATAATTGCGCAATCTAATCTTTTTTCTTTCAATGCTTTATTTAATTTTGCAGGAACATCTTTTTTATACTCTATGCTTTTTTTTACATAGCTTGGTAATTTTGAGCTTTTTAAATAAAAATGCAGTGGTAATAAATTAATATAATCAATCTTTCCGAATATCATTTTTACTCCTAAATAAAAATAAAAATGCCACTAATATAACTAAATAATGCAATGTTTCAGGAATTTTCACACTTAAAGAATAATGAAATGCCGCTAGTAAAAACACAAAATTAGAATAATTTAAATACTTTTTATAAAACATTAAAATCATAAAAATAAATGCAATTAATCCTAAAAGATTTCTTATTGCAATAGTATTTGTAAATAATATTTTTATATTAAATTGATTATCTACTATAACAAAATTTAAAAAATGCAATATTGCAAAAAATCCAGCTAATTTACCAAAAAACTTTATAAAAACTAAGAATTTATTAGGTAAAGCAATACTTAAAAATAAAGATATTAAAGCAAGTTGCCCACTTGCTTTATAAATATCTTTTACATAATCATATCCTAATAAAACAGATGATATAAAATACCCAAAAGACACTAAAACTAAAAGAATTTTAATTACAATAATCATTAAAAATTCTTTCTTAAATCTAAATCTTTATATAAATACCCAACTTCTTCTTCATAACCATTAAATAATTGTGTATCTTCTTTAAAAAAGCTACCTAAAACCCTATGCGATGCTTGAGACCATCTAGGATGTGGGACATTTGGATTAACATTTGCATAAAAGCCGTATTCATTAGGATTATATTTTTCCCAAGAGCTAACAGGTTGTTCTTTAGTAAATTCAATTTTAGCAATTGATTTAATATATTTAAAACCATATTTCCAAGGAACAACTAAGCGAATTGGAGCTCCATTTTGAGCTTTTAATTTTTCTTTATAAAGTCCTGTTGCAAGTAATGTTAGCGGGTGCATTGCTTCATCTAATCTTAATCCTTCTACATAAGGATAATCCAATACTCCATTAAATCTTTGGTCAGGAAAAATATCAGGGTCATATAAACTTGTAAATTTAACAAATTTTGCTTCATTTGTTGGCTTTGCAAGATTAATCAATTCTCTTAATTCAAATCCTTGCCAAGGTAAATTCATACTCCAAGCTTCTACGCAGCGTAATTTATAAACCCTTTCAACAATTTTAAAAGCCGATAAATCAGTTAAGGTCATTGGGTTTTCACACAAACCACCTATCTCAATTGAAATAGCTTTATCATTTAAGCTTGATTTGCTAGCTAATCTTACACATTCGCTTTTATTCGTGCTAAACTCATAAAAATTAACATAATTATAAGCATATTCACTATCACTTGGAACTAAATCAAGATTAGTTTTTGCTAATTCTTCAGCTATTGCTTGGCTTGAAACTATAGTTCCTGCACCTAATTTTAAAAAATTTCTTCTATTTAAATAATAATTTTTATCTGTTACCATTTTTTCTCCTTATTAATTTTTAATTCTAGGTAAAAAAAATAAATACTTATTATGAAAAATCTGTTAAACTTCGCAAAAATTTAATTTAAAGGAAAAAGTATGGCAATTAAAGCTGATTACATCTGGATGGATGGACAAATTATTAACTTTGCTGATGCAAAAGTTCATTTTTTAACTCACTCATTACATTATGCTAACGCAGTATTTGAAGGAACAAGAGCTTATAAAACAGAAAATGGTATGGCTATTTTTAGATTGCAAGATCACACTAAAAGATTATTAGAAAGTGCAAAAATCACTGCAATTACTCCACCATTTTCGCAAAAAGAATTAGAAGATGCTCAAATTGAGTTATTAAGACGCAATAATTTTAATTCAAATACATATATTCGCCCTTTAATTTTCTTAGGCGATGGTATTATGGGAATTTATCATGCAAAAGCTCCTGTTAGAGTAGGTATTGCAGCTTGGGAATGGGGTGCTTATTTAGGAGAAGATGGACTTAATAAAGGTATTAAAGTATGTTGTTCATCATTAATGAGAAATAGCACAAAAGCAAATTTCAATAAAGCAAAAGCAAGTGCAAACTATCTAAACTCAATGATGGCTAAATATGAAGCTATTAATTCAGGTTTTGAAGAAGCTTTAATGTGTGATGAAGAAGGATTTATAGCAGAAGGCACAGGCGAGTGCTTTTTTATGGTTAAAAATGGCGTATTAATCACTCCACCAAATGATTATGCTCTAAAATCAATCACTCAAGATTCTGTTTTAAAAATTGCAAAAGATTTAGGTATTAGTGTAGAAAGAAGAAGAATTAGTAGAGATGAAGTTTATGTTTGTGATGAAGCATTCTTTACAGGAACAGCAGCTGAAATTACTCCTATTAATTCACTAGATCATAGAGTAATAGGAAATGGGGCTCGTGGAGAAATTACTAAAAAAATCCAAGATGCTTTCTTTGATATAGTATATGGAAGAAATGAAAAATACGCTTCTTGGCTAACTTATATTTAATTTTTTAGAGCGAATTATCGCTCTAAACTTTATAATATATAGAATCTAAAATAAGAATTTGATTTTAACTTTTAATTTTATTAACAATAAGACTATCTTTTATAAAATCTTTTTCTAATTATAAACTTATACAATGTAAAATGCTTTCTTTATCAATTAACAAGGAGTATAAATGCCAGCAGATTTGAATGATTATTTCAATAAAAACAAAAAAAATGACAATAAAAAAACAGATTTTAATATTGATTTTAATTTTAAAGGTTTTGGTAAATTTAACGGAGTAATAATTGCAGCTGTTGTTATATTTTTAATAGTAGTAATAGCTAAGCCATTTGTAGTTGTAAATTCAGGACAAGTAGGTATTAGATCAACTACTGGTAAGTATGATCCGATAGCTCTTCAACCTGGTTTTCACTTTATAATCCCGTATTTTCAAAAAGTTTTAATTGTAGACACTAAAGTAAGACAAATAAATTATGCTAGCGTTGAAGGTGCGAGTGAAAGAACTTATGGTAGAGAAAGCATAATCAATAAAGAATCAATCACGGTTGTTGATGCTAGAAACTTGCCTGTATCAGTAGATATAACAGTGCAATATCGCTTAGATGCAAGCAATGCACCTCAAACTATAGCTCAATGGGGGCTTGATTGGGAAAATAAAATTATAGACCCTGTTATTTTAGAAGTTGTAAGAAGTGTGGTTGGAAAATATACAGCTGAAGAATTACCTATAAAGCGTAATGAAATCGCTGCTTCAATTGAACTTGAATCAAGAAAAAGCATAGACGCTCAAGATAATAAACCTGTATTACTTGAGAGTGTAAAACTTCGTGGAATAATACTGCCAACGAATGTTAAAGAGCAAATTGAAAAAGTTCAAATAGCTAAACAAGAAGCAGAAAGAACAAAATATGAAGTTGAGCGTGCAAATCAAGAAGCACTTAAAAAAGCTGCACTTGCAGAAGGTATAGCAAAAGCTGCGATTATTGAAGCACAAGGTAAAGCAGATGCACAAAAAATAGAAGCAGATGCACAAGCTTATGCAAATAGAGAAATCGCAAAAAGTATAAGTAAAGAATTATTAGAATTAAAGCAAATTGAAACCCAAAAAGAATTTAACGAAGCTTTAAAGGTTAATAATGATGCTAAGATTTTCTTAACACCTGGCGGAGCTGTGCCTAATATTTGGCTAGATAATGCAAGCACAAAAAAGACAACCAGCCTTAATAATTAATGCAAAAATTATTAGATACTATTCATTTTTATCTAGCGAATTTCTATGCCCAAGATTTAATTCTTCTTGGGCTTTGTTTTTTATTTTTTATAGTGATTTTAATTCTTGCGATTTTTTTAAGAAAATTTCCAACTTTCTCAATATTTTTAATCATAGTAGGTATTGTTTTAGAATTTGTATTGTTTTTTATTGGAGAAAACTATATAAATGCTACATATCGTCCAGCAGAACTTGAAATAATCAAAAATAATAAATTAATTTTCAGCGATAATATATATTTAGATTTTAAATTACATAACAAATCTCAAAGAGATTTTAAAATATGCAAAATTAAATTCAATATAAAAAAAATCAGCAAAAATAACTTAGAACTAATCAAAAATACCTTAAAACCATTAAAAACAACAGAAATTATTTTAAAAGATATTCCAAAAAATTCATACGAAAAATCTTATTTATTAATACCTAGTAATGTTAAAAAATATACAATTGATACTTTAATTACTTGTTTTTAGGAGATATTTATGTATTTATCGCAATTTCATATCTTTGTAATATTTGCAGCTTTTGTAGTTTATATATTTTCACAATTTTTAATTATTTATTTTTTTAAAGAAAAAAACAAACTTTATACCTTTTCTTTTACACTCATAATTTTTGTATTGATTTTTGGATATTCAACTCTTCTTACCATAGATAGCTTTTTAAAAAGTGTAGAATTAAGAAATCAAAAAGACTATAAATCAGCAAATGAAGTAGTAATTAGTGGTCAAATATATAATAATGGAAAAGTCCCTGTAAAAACCTGTGAATTAAATATTGGAATAATAAACCTTGGTATTAAAAAAGTAGATGGAAGTATATTTGATTTAAGCAAAGGCTTTGACCCATTAAAACTTAATAAAATTCGCAATTTTTACTCTCACGATTTTAAAATAGAAGGGATTATCAATGAAAACGCATCAAAAAGCTTTAAAGTAAGTGTCCCTTATCCAAAACATTTTGAAGATTATAAATTAAGATATATTTTAAATTGCAAGTAATTTCTTGTGATTTAATATTTTTTTATTATCTTAACTAGCGTTAATAATACTTGCCACGAATATAAAATAAATATTTTTGATTCTAAATTTTAAAAATAAAATATTAGATTTAAATTCTTTTAAAATATTTTTGAAATTAAATAAATAATTTATATTTTTTTAACTTGTGAATTTATTAATTTTTAGCTTTTTTTGTTTTATCAAATAACTAATTTTATAAGAAATCCCCTAAAGTGGGGCAATATTCTCTAACCTTAATTTTCCCATACTTTGTAAAAGAACTAAAATAAAAAATCATTATAAATATCCTTGATTAATGCCTAATTATCAGCAAATAATTTTAATACAATAAATTTTTTAGAAAATGCCAAGCAAAAGTTAAATTTCACTACTAAAACGCCTATTTCATCATAAAAATTTTTAATTTGCTTAGCATTTTCTGATTTTAAGAAATCTTTAAAGTCTAAAAAGCCCATAATTAGGGCTTTTAAATCTTAAACAAAAATAAATTTTAGAAAATGCCAAGCAAAAATTCACAAAAACCCATAAAATTAAAATATTTAAGCTGATTTTAAGCCTAAAACTAGGTAAATGCGAAATGATAAAATGGGGTTTAGCATACCAAATTAATTTCTTTTAAAATTTCAATAGGATTAATTAATTTAAATTAATAATGCAATGAATAAATTGGGTTAAAAGATAAAATTCTAATTTTAAATTTCATAGTATTTTAAAAAGCCTATAAATTATTATTCAAAAAAATATATAAATTGTAATGCTAAAAATCAAGTAATAAAATAGAAATTTTATGAGTTTTAATGACAAAATATGATATTTCGGCAAGAATTTAATTAAAAATTTTAGTTTTTAAAATCCTAATTAAAATTCTTATAATTTTATAAATTATATCTATATTTGCAGCCAAAAAAATCAAAACAAGGCTCTTCATCAATAGCTCTATTGGTATTGCCACAATTGTCTATTTCTATGCTAGATTTTAATTGATGAGTTATGTTAGCACTATCTGTTCTGGTATATAAAAACTCTAAATATCCATTATTTATCTTAAATCCTTCATTAAAAAATACAATATCAAAACTATAAGGAGTAGATAAAAATAATGGTTTTTTTAATAGTTTTGGTAAGTTTGCTAAATAGTTTTTAGTGTTTATTTTGTGTTGTTGTAATTTTTCTAAATCAAATAATTTTAAATCATTAAATTCCTTAACCTCATCAAGGATATAAAAATAAATCCTGTCTTTTTAATACTTATTAGCTATATTTTTATAATAAACTATAGTTTTACCTAAAAAATCATTAGTAGCTATTCTTAAAAGCTCGTCTTTACTTAAAATCTTATTTTCTTTTACACAATATCCTTGCAAGTCTTTTTCATAATTGCTTTTAAAAACATAACTAAAATTATTAAAACTAGAATAATCAACCACAGGTCTAATAAAAAGCATTTCAAAACTAATAATTATTAGGCTAATGATTAAAAAAGTTTTGAATTTTAGTTTTTTATTTTTTTTGATAAATAATAAAAATAAGATTGTAAAAATCGCTAAAGATATTAAAGGAAAAGTAGCATAAAGATTTTTAAAGGCTTTCCATATAAAATAAAAAACCCATAAATTACTGAAAGAAAAATTACAATAGCAAATAATATAATTAATAAAATTTCCATAATTACTCCCTTAAATTAGGGAGCTTTTTATCTATCATCGTCAAGTTTAAAATTATTAACAAAATCAGCATTATTAATAGTTTCAACACTTCTTCCGCCAAAACCTATATGAGATTGCGGAATTTCTTCTAGCATTACCACTATTCTCTCACGCTTTTTGCCTAATTTTGTTTCAAAATAATTTGTTAAATCACTTATTATTTCTTCGCATTTTTCTTTATTTGGCATTGGTGCTGCTAATTTTACATTAATTATTGGCATTTATTCTCCTTTGTAGATTTTTTTAAGATTGCTTATTTTAGCAGATGAATTTAACATTAAAAAATCAGCTATTATAAAACTTAGCATAGCTTTTAAGACAACAGCTCCACGAACACCTACGCAAGGATCGTGCCTTCCATAAATTGCATCTTTTATTAGGCTAAAGTCTTTATTTAACATAGTTTGTTCTTTAAAAATTGATGGAGTTGGCTTAAAATGAGCTTTAATATAAATACTCTCTCCTGTGCTAATTCCACCGATAATTCCACCACTAAAATTATGTCTAGTATGTAAAAATAAAGGCTTATTAATATTAGTTTTTGCTACTTTAAATGACTTAAAATTAGGGCTTTGTTTTAAAATAGAGCTATTTTGATTTTGCATTAATTCATCATTGCTAACACCTAAAATCTCATCATTTGCAAAAGAGCCATTCATTGAGCTAAGCTTTCTTCCTGCTCCAATTTCAACGCACTTTACAGCATTTAATCCCATAAACGCACTAGCAATTCTAGCATCTAATTTATCATAAAGACCATCTCCAAGCCCTGCCATTACGCCAAATGCTGCTACGCTAACACTTGCACCTACGCTATCATTGTTATTCTTTGCCTTTGTGATTTCGTCTTTAAATAATTCTTTAAATAAATCATCACCTAAAGCATTAAAATCTTTTTCTAAAGCCCTTTTATACTCTTCTTCACTGAATTTAAACTCATCTAAACTAACACCACCTACCCCACAAATACTAGCATAAGTTCTAATGTTAAATTCTTTTAATATTAAATCAGCAAAAGCACCTGCAATAACCCTTGCTACGCTTTCTCTAGCACTACTTCTACCACCGCCACGATAATCAAAATGCTCGTATTTTGCATAATATGTAAAATCAGCGTGTGCAGGGCGTAAATGCTCTTTATAATCTTTACTTCTTGTATTATTATTTTCTACTAGCACACAAATTGGAGCACCTGTGCTAATATCATTAAATACTCCACTAATAATATTAACTTCATCAGCTTCTTTTCTAGGAGTGCTAAACGCTCCACCACCTTGTCTTAATTTAAGCAAGGAATTTATATAATCAGTATCAATTCTAACCCCTGCAGGATAGTTATCAATAACCACTCCAATTGCTTTCCCGTGACTTTCTCCAAAAGTGCTAAATTTTAAAAATGTTCCAAAACTATTCATCTTCTAACTTCTCTAACGCTAATTTAGCAGCACTTTGCTCTGCTTCTTTTTTGCTATTACCCATTGCTTTTGTAAATAATTCATCATTTAAAAAAAGCCCTATTTCAAATTCTTTTTTATGATCAGGCCCTTTTGTGTGTAAAATCCTATATTCAGGAGTTTGAGCCATTATTGCTTGGGTTTTTTCTTGTAATTTTGTTTTATAGTCTTTAATTAATTCTATATCAATCTTAGGAAAAACTTCATTTAATATCTTAGAGCCAACAGCACAAGCAATCTCATATCCACTTTCTAAATAAATTGCACCTATTATTGCTTCGTAAGCATCTGATAATAAGCTTGGTTTTTTTCTTCCGCCGTTATTTTCTTCAGATACTGATAATTGCAAAAACTCTCCAATTTCAAGATAACTAGCAATTTTTGCAAAAGACTTTTCATTCACTAAAGCTGCTCTTAATTTGCTTAAATCCCCTTCACTATAACGAGAAAAATCCTTGTATAAAATATTTGCTACTATCAAATCAAGCACAGCATCGCCTAAAAACTCAAGCCTTTCATTATGAGTTTTGCTAAAACTTTTATGAGTTAAAGCCTGATTTAATAGGGTTTCGTTTTTAAATTTATATCCTAGTTTTTCTTCAATTTTATGATATTTTGAAATTCTTTTTTCTAGCACTACATTAGCATTTATAGTGTTATTTTCATACTCAAGTGCCATACTTCTAGCTAGTTCATCACACATTTCATTGTATTTATCACCATTATGAGCTTTAACCCAAATTGCATTAATATCGTGGATTTTGCTAACTTCTAAATAACTCTTCCATAATTCAACATTTTTTTTGCCTTTAAAATCAGTCTTAACCCAACCACTAAGCCATTCATTAATACCCTTAACTACATATTGACTATCGCTATATAAATCAATCTTGCAAGGTTCTTTTAAGCTTTTTAAAGCGTTAATACAGGCACTTAATTCCATAATATTATTGGTTGTAAGCTTATCTCCGCCACTATCTTTAATGATTAAATCATTATCTATAATAATCCAAGCCCAACCCCCTGCTCCAGGATTTTTAAGGCAACTCCCATCAGTATAAATCGTTAATTTTTTCATATCCTTATCCTTAAATTAGCTTGCATTGTATCACACTTAAAACACTGCGAACAAAACGGAGTGTAAAAAATAGATTGTGATGAGCAATTTTTACATAAATAAAATTGACTGATATTATTTGGATTTATTGTTTCATCATCAATTTTAATTTCTTTAAAACTTTTAGTATTAAAGCTTTTATAATTATTTATAAATTCTAAATCTTTTTCATAATCTCCTAAAACGCACAAACATTTATAAACTTCTTTGCATTCATTGATTTCGTTTAATTTAAAATGAATATATCCAAGACATAGTAGTGCTAATTCATCTCTAGCACGAGATTTTAAAATCTTTAATAAATTTTGTTTAGCGTCGTTTAATAATCCAAGCCTTAAATCACAAACAGATAATAAGTATAATAAATCTTTATCATTTGCAAATTCGTTTAATAAATTAATCAAAACATATTTGCACTCTAAAAACATTGAAGCTTTAAAAAATCCATTAGCTAAATTAAGCCTTTCATCAAAACTTAAACTACTTAAATACTTAGGCTCAATTGCATTAAAATTAGCAAGATATTTTTTAATATTTTTATTAGTTTGATTTTCCTTTAAACTTGCAAAAATTATTTGAGCTAAAGCAATAATTAAAACAAGGCTAATTAAAACTAAAATTCCAAAAATAGGATTTCTATAATAGCTAAGTATTAAATCCACTAATATCCTTTAAATAAAATTAATTAATTATACATATAATACTTTTATGATTACAAACGAGAGCATTCAAAGATTAAAAGATAGCATTAACATTGTTGATTTGATTTCAAACTACATTCCCGTGCATAAAAATGGTGCGAATTATATGTGTGTATGTCCGTTTCACGCTGATAAAAATCCTAGTATGGCTGTTCGTGAAAATGAAGGATATTTTCATTGCTTTGGGTGTGGGGCGAATGGTGATGCTATTAGCTTTATGCAAAAATATCATAATTTAGAATTTATAGAAGCAGTAAAAGAATTAGCAAATATTTATGGCTTTATTTTAGAAGATGATAAAAAAACAAAAATTATTCAAAACAACGACGCTTGTAAAATACTCAACGAATATTATATAAGTGAATTAAATATCCGTGGGAATTTGATTGCCTATCTTGAAAAGCGAAAAATCACAAGGGATTTAAGAATTAAGTTTAATCTTGGCTATGCACCAAGTGCAAATGATACTTTAAGGATTTTGCAAAAATCAAATATAGCTTTAGAACAAGCATTAATAGAAGGGGTAGTTAAAAAAAACGATAATGGAATTTATCCATCTTTTATAGAAAGAATTACCTTTCCAATCTACGATAATACAGGTTATTTAGTAGGTTTTGGAGGACGCACATTAAATCCACAAAATCCTGCAAAATATGTAAATTCTCCCGCTTCAAAACTATTTGATAAAAGTAGTATATTTTACGCTTATCATCTAGCAAAAAATGATATTAATAAACACAAAAGAATGATAATTTGCGAAGGCTATATGGATACAATAAGTCTTCATAAAGCAGGACTTACATATTCAGTAGCAGTGCTAGGAACTGCACTAACAGAGCAACATTTAAAATTAATTAAAAAAGATTGTTTTGTATCTTTATGCTTTGATAAAGATGCAGCGGGAAATGCAGCTGCTTTTAAAGCGGGAGTTTTATTGAGTAAATTTGGCTACAACGCCGAAGTAATAAGGCTAAAAACATATAAAGACCCAGGCGAATACATTGAAAATAATGAAGAATTAAAGCTAAAAACCGAACTAAATAATACTATTAATATAATTAGTTTTTGTATTGAATATATATTTAAAAAAGAATTGAATTTAGATTATATAGACAAATTAAGCATAAGCAAAATTGAACCATTTTTAATCAAACAAGCATATTCAGCTGTGCTAAATTACACCAATACTATTGATAAATTTTTAGCCAATACTCATCTTAAAATATTTTGCGAAAATTATGGGCTTGATTTTGATTTATTAAACGGAATAAAAGCAAAAGTAATAGATAAAAAACCACAAGCTAAACAAACTCAAAGCAATTCTTTAGAAGATGCGATAATTTATTTTTTAGCTATTTCAAAAGCTAATTTTAATATTCTTATTTTAAGAGAATATTTTCATAATAATTTAATTGATGATGTATTAAATAAAAACTACGCAAATGCTAATATGCTAGAGTTTTTAAACAATATTCACCCTACTAAAAAAGTAGATAATATCTTAGTATTTTTTAATAATTTAGCCAATTATTACGCAAGTTGTAATATCCTAAACGCCTTGCTTTTTAAAAATTACGCTAAAGAATTAATAAAAAATCATAAATTAATTCATAGTAATGATGGTTTAAAAAAGGCTTATCATTGCCTAGTAGAACTAATAGCAAATCATAATAAGCAATTAAGCGATGATGAAAGAGCAAGGCTTAAAGATAATATAAGAAAATTAGGAGAATAAATGAAAGCATTAGCTTTATTTAGTGGTGGTCTTGATAGTATGTTATCAATCACTACCATTGCAAAGCAAGGAATAGAAGTTGAAGCTATTCACATTGATACAGGGTTTGGCGGAAAGAATTTCGCCCTTTTAGAGCGTCGTGCAAATATGGCTGGAGCTAGTTTTAGGGTTGTTGATATTAGTAGTAAATACTTGCAAGATGTATTGTTAAATCCAAAATATGGCTATGGAAAGGCTATTAATCCTTGCATTGATTGTCATGGGTATATGTTTAAAACTGCTCTTAGTATGTGTGATGATTTAGGTGCTTCTTTTGTAATTAGTGGAGAAGTGCTAGGTCAGCGTCCAATGAGCCAAAGAGCACAAGCATTAAATAGTGTTGCAAAACTTAGCGAAGATTTAAATAATATCATTTTACGCCCACTTAGTGCAAAATTACTAGCACCTACTATGCCTGAACTTAAAGGCTGGGTTGATAGAGAAAAATTATTTGATTTTAGTGGTAGGGGTAGAACTAGACAAATGGAACTTGCAAAAGTTTATGGTTATAGTGATTATGAAAGCCCTGCTGGTGGGTGTTTGCTAACCTTACAAGCATATAAAAACAAAATCCAAGATTATCTAAAATACAAAACGCTAGATAGTAAAAACGCTGAATTGTTAAGATATGGAAGGCATTTAAGACTGCCAAATGGTGCTAAAATGATAATTTCAAGAAATGAAGAAGAAGGTCTAAAAATCTTAAAATTATTAGATAATGAAGAAATAAAAATGAGCGAAATTAGAACCGATTTAATAGGTGCTATTTCTTTACTTGATAATGACGCTAGTTTAGAAGATATTAAACTTGCTTGTTCTTTAGCACTTGCATATGCAAAAAATCCTACTAATAAAGATTGTGAATTTATGCAAAATAATTATTTTGCTAATGCACTTAGCAAAGATGATGCTCAAAAATACTTTATAGTTTGATGAAATTCTTATTTGAAATTCTAGAATTTAAAATAAGAATTTCAAATTCTAAGATTTTATATAAGTATCAAAATAACTTAATTTTAAACATAAATAAAATCATAAAACTAGACTTTTATATCTAAGATTTTGTTATTTACTAAATCTTCTACCACACTAATACTTAAGTCAATTTCTACACTATTTGCAATCGCATTTGCACTTTTGCCTAATTTTTCTAAGATTTTATTATCATCGCTTGTAAGTGAATTTAAACCTTGTTGTTTGATTTTTTGAGTTATTTGCATAAGTTTTGCTAAAAGCTCGGCTTGTTCTAATTCTTTTTCTTTTTGCTTGTTTTTGATTTCTTCGGTACTTTGACCTTCTTTTGCAAAATAAGAAATTGACCTTTGAAATTCATTTTGATAGCGTTTTATATCTGTATTTTTCTCTTTTAATTCACTTTTATAATCTTGTTCTTCGCTAATATTTTCAAAATTAATCTCAGCAAAACTCAAAACCCCATCAAAATCCCTATCACTAGATATTACACTATCTAAATACTCGCTAATACTTGTGCCAATTTCTAAAGTTAATTTATCATATGTTTTAGTATTTATAAATCTTTCATCACTTAATTTATTTACTACATAAATATATCCATTAAACTCGCCATAAACCCCAACTTCAAGCCTTGCATTACTTAATTCATCATTATTTATCCTACCATCTTGATTGCTATCAGCTTTTGCAAGTCCTAAATCATAAGCAATTGTTTTAAACCAGCTTGAGACAAAATTAGCAGCATTACCATTTAAAATAAGCTTATCATCACTTAAGATAAAATCAGCTTTATCAAAATGAGCCATTAATTTTTCAATAGTATTTTTACTAAGATTAACTCCTTGAGTATTATTATCAAAACTAAAAACAACATTTATATTGTCTTTATCACTTGTTTTTAAAGCATAATTTTGATTTGTTATATCATCTTTTATAGCATTAATTTGCTCTTGATTTAAATTGTGAAAATTACTCAAATTCGCCTTATGATAGCTAGTATCAAATACTTTTGAAATATCAACATCAAAACCACTAATTCTCATAAAATCTCCTAATATCAAACCTTAATATCAATTAATTTTGTATCGCTTAAATCTTTTTTAAATTCTTTCGTAAAATCTATAAAATCTCCTAACTTATCATTACTAATTAAATCTTTTAATTTATCTTCGCTTATTTTTAATTCATTACTTATGTTTTGGATATTAAATTTTTGTAATATTTCTTTTTCGTTATTATCTAAAGATTGTGATTTTTTAAGTTTTTCAATTATATTATTAAGTTTAATTTGTTCTTCTGTTTCTTTATTTAATTCTTCAGTTATATTAGTATTTATTTTTTTGTGTGAAATTGTCATAAAAGGTAGATTATCTAAAAATACTCCATATTCATAAACAATATCTTTAAAATCATATTTTTCAGCAATTGTTATATAACCATCAAGATTTTTATCCATACTAATAGTTTCATCAAGTATTGTGCTAATATCAGTTGATTGTTTATTATTAACAGTCAAAATACTTGGAACATAACTTGCAACTTTAGTAGCTTGTCCTGAACCATCTTTAGTTGGCTCTATATATAAAGCAAATGCATAGATAGTATAATCAATTTCTTTTTTATCTACTTCTCCATCGTTATTTCTATCGGCTGCTAAAAAATTACTCTTATACGCTACATCGCTAAACCACCCAGCGACAAAACTTGCTGCGTCTTTATCTAAAATAATTCCTTTATTAGTATCAATAAAATTATCTTCATTAAAAAATTCTTTTAATCTATTAATATTCTTGTCACTAAGTTTTACTCCGATATTACTTTCATCAAATTTAAAAAATACATTGTAATTTTGCTCTTTACTTGTCTTAATCTCAAAATTATTTTTATTTATATTATCTTTTAAATTGCTAATATCTTTAGTATTTAATTCTTTAGTTTTAACATTATCAGCCCAAGACATTGCTATATTTTTTACTTGCGAGATATCTATTTTCATAAGTTTTCCTTAATACTTTTACTGAAGTAATTTAGTAAAAGTATATTAATTTATATTTTAATATCTTGGCAATCTAGGTGGTTTCCAGCCTTCTTTTTGTGGCATTACTCTATCTCTTGCTGAAGAATTAAAAGCTGAACCCCAAGCACCTGACCAAGTAAGAAAGCTATAACCATTTGTATAACTATACCAAGAATACGCACTTACATTCGTAATAAAAGCTAAAATAGCTAAAACTGCTTTTTTCATTGAAAATCTACTTTCATTAATGATTTGAATTATTATAATTTGATTTTAATTAATACTATTATTATTTTATTTAATGTTTTGATATATTGTAACTTTTAGTAATAATTAATTAAAAATAAAAAATTACACCTTAATATCAATTAATTTTGTATCGCTTAAATCTTTTTTAAATTCTTTCGTAAAATCTATAAAATCTCCTAGCTTATCACTACT